>NZ_CAXBDC010000047.1:0-33636 GCF_963974195.1 uncultured Nisaea sp. | reverse complement strand
GTGCCGCAGACCGGCGGCGTGATGGTCGAGAGCAGGGCGTACCAGAAGACGAACAGATGTGCCGTCAGCGGCGGCAGACCGAGTTCCTGCAATGCCGGACCCGCGACGGAAATGCAGATCACATAGGCGGCGGTCGTCGGCACTTCCATGCCGAGGATCAGGCAGGCCAGTGCGGTCAGTAGCAGGGCGGCCCAGAGCTGGCCGCCGGAGAAGGAGAGGATGGCCGAGGTCACCTTGACGCCAAGCCCGGTCATGTTCAGCACGCCGACGATGATCCCGGCACAGAGAATGATCGAGGCGATCATGGCGATCTGCCGGGCGGCATCTACGGCGGCGCTGGAGAGCCGGTCCCAGGTGGTCTTCAACCCGGCGAAGCCGTCCGGGTTCAGCGGCAGCATGGCGGCGGCGGCGAAGATCGCCACACCGGCGGCATATTGCGGCGTGTAGCCGGTGCCGAACAGCACGGCCAGCAGGGCGCCGAAGGGGATGACGAAGAAAGGCAGCGTGCGCAGCACCGCGCGCCGGTCCGGGATTTCGGAGGCATCCATCGCCTTCAGGCCATCGCGGGCGGCGAACCAGTCGATACCGAACCAGACGGCGGCGAAGAACAGGATGGCAGGCAGGATCGCGGCGGCGACGATGGTGTCGTAGGTGGTCGCCAGAAGCTCCACCATGACGAAGGCACCGGCGCCCATCAGCGGTGGCATGATCTGCCCGCCGGAGGACGCGACAGCCTCGACGGCGGCGGCGAGCGGCGCCGGGTAGCCGAGACGGCGCATGGTCGGAATGGTGAAGGCGCCGGTGGAGGCGACATTGGCGGAGGCGGAGCCGCTGATCGAGCCGAACAGGGCCGAGGCGAGCACGGAGACCTTGGCCGCCCCGCCCTTGAGACGCCCAGCCAGCCGGGTGGCGACATTCATGAAGCCGGTGCCGCCATGTCCCGCGCCGACCAGGGCACCGAGCACGATGAAGACGGCGACGACATTGACGGAGACACCGGTAAGCGGTCCCCAGATCCCGCCCTCGGCAATGACAAGGGTGCCGAGCAGGCTGTCGAACGGCAGGCCCGGATGGCCGAACTCGCCCGGCAGATAGTCGCCAAAGAGGCCGTAAAGCAAGGCAATGACGGCGAATGCCGGCAGGGCCAGTTTCACCGCCCGGCGCGCCATCTCAAGGACAATCAGGAGGATCAGGACACCGCCCGCGCGCTGCAGCCAGCCTTCGGTGTAACCGTACTGGTCGCCAAGGGCTTCGGTATTCCAGGAGATGTAAGCGCAGATGGCGATCCCGGCCCCGGCCAAGAGCCAGCCCGAGATCCGGGAGACGAGAGAGCCGCCCGCACCAATGACGAAAACCCAGGGAAGCGCCAGTGCCAGATGCACCGGGCGCACCAGCAGATTCGGCAGCAGGCCGGTGAAGATCAGCGTGACATGGAACGCGACGGACCCGAAGGCAAGCAGGGTGACGAGCGCCGCCACGCCACTGAATGGCACGGTCCGGTCATTAGCGGAGGGAAGCATCGGCGCAATCTCGGTCGCGTATCGGGAAGGGGCAGGCGCGGGAGACGGCGGTCCGTCTCCCGCTGTGTGAGGTGTGGTTTACTTGATGGCGTCGGGAATGGCGATGCCGGCTTCCGCATAGTAACGGGCCGCGCCCGGATGCAGCTTGCCGATCACGTTGGCCAGCATTTCCGGTTTCACGCCGTCCCACCATTTGGCGCTGCTGCCCATGGAACCCTTTGCTTCCCAATAGGACTTGGTCAGCGTGTAGGCATCGTCGTCGCTCATCTTCGTCGTGGTGTAGGCGACAACCGGCAGGGACGTGGTGTTCACATCTTTATCGATGCCCGGATAGGTTCCGGCCGGGATCACCAGCTTGGTGCGCTTGGTTGCCTTGATCTGCTCGTCGGTCATGGAGAGCAGCTGGACTTCCGTGCCCGCGGCGGCCTCGATCACGTTCGGCGCCGGGTAGGAGCCGGCGGTGGCGAAGCCGTCCACCTGACGGTTCTTCAGGGCCGGGACAGCGGCATTCAGCTCGGCATCGACCAGCTTCACCTTGCCGTCGAGACCGAACAGCTTGAAGTTCTTGGCGGCTTCACTGGCGCCGAAGCTGCCTTTACCGATGATAAAGCTTTTTCCGGCAAGTTCGTCGAAGCTCGTCACGCCGCTATCGCCGCGAACGACGTAATGCATGGTGAGGGACGGGATCGGGAACAGGGCACGGATGGATGTGTAATCCGTGCTGTCCTCGAACTTGCCCTTGTTGGCCATGGCCAGCTTCACCAGCACCGGCGGGGTGGTGAAAACGTAATTACCGGGGCGGCGGGCGCTTTCCTTGACGTTCTGGACCGAGCCCTGGCTTTCCTCGACGGTCAGAACCATGGCGCCGCCGGTGGCTTTCTTCACCGCTTCGGCGACCTGGACGGCCATCTGGTAATAGGACGAGGTCGATTTCGCGGACTTGTAGGTCACGCGGGTTTCGGCAGCGGCATCGGCCGCGATCAGTGCCGGTGCGGTAAGCGCCACGCCGAGCAGACCGGCGCTCAGCAGTTTGGTGATCTTTTTCATTGTTCCTCCCAGGGGAAAGGCATATGGCCGTCGAGTGGTAAGCATCTTGTCTTTTGCGGGCAAGAGGCTTGTCAAGATAACAGCTGTGCCGCAGAAGCTTGGCAAATCCGTGGCGGAATACCCGGCCACGACAATCCGATGAAAGGACCCCTTGAATGTCGGAAAATGTCACCATTCTTGACGGCGGTTTCTCGCGTGAGCTTGAACGTCTTGGCGCGCCGTTCAGGCAGCCGGAATGGTCCGCGCTGGCACTGATGGAAACGCCGGAAATCGTCGAGCAGGCACATATCGAATTCATCAAGGCCGGTGCCGGGGTCATCACTACGAACAGCTATGCCGTCGTTCCGTTCCACATCGGCGAAGAGCGTTTCGCCAGTGATGGACGGCGGCTGATCGAATTGTCCGGAACGCTTGCCCGAGCAGCCGCGGACAAATATCCGGGCGTACAGGTCGCCGGCTCCGTCCCGCCGCTCTTCGGCTCCTACCAGCCGGAGGATTTCGATGCGGAGCGCGCGCCGGCCCTGCTGGCGGAACTGGTGGGCGGGCTGGCGCCGCATGTTGATCTCTGGCTGATCGAGACGACCAGCAGCATTGCCGAGATGGCGGCCGCTGCAGAGGCGACAGCTTCAGCGCCGAAGCCGCTCTGGGTCGCCTATACGCTTGAAGACGACACTCCGGAACAGGGTGCCCCGAGACTGCGCTCCGGCGAGGCTGTCCGCGATGCGGCGGCCGCGGCGGCGCGCTGTGGTGCGGAGGCGGTTCTGTTCAATTGCAGTGTACCGGAAGTGATGGAGGAAGCGCTGCGCGAGGCGCGTGCCGCCCTGCCGGTGTCCATCCGGACCGGCGTCTATGCGAATGCCTTCGGCAAACCGGCAAGCGGCATGGCCGCGAATGAAGGGCTCAGTGAAATGCGCCGGGACCTCGATCCGCCGGCCTATGTGGTCTGGGCCCGGAAATGGCGCGATATGGGGGCATCGATCATCGGCGGATGTTGTGGCATCAGTGCCGCCCATATCGCGGTTCTGGCGGGTGCCTTGAAAGACGGTGATCAGTCGTCGTAGGCGAAACGCACCGCGTCGTAACGGGTGCCGTAGATCGTCTGATCGACGGTCCCCGTCCGCCGCATGCCGGCTTTCTCGTAGAACCCGATAGCCCGGTCGTTTCCGGCCAGGCAATAGAGCTCCATGCCGGGACCGGCCAATGCGTGGCAGTGGGCAAGCAGGGCTTTCCCGACGCCGCCGCCATGGGCTGCCGGATCGACGTGGAGGGATTCCAGTTTGGAGCCTTCCAGGACGGCCATGACCAGGATTTCCCCGTCCCGCTCGCCGACAAGGAAGGTTACGCCCTCGTCCTCAAGCAGTTCGCGCCATTTCGGACGATCGGGCGCGGCGCTGGCGATCAGATCCGCTTCCGGAACCAGACCGTCATAGGCAATCAGGCGGGCGGCGCAGTAGATCTCCGCGATACGGGGAATATCCGCCAGCGTTGCCGACCGGATGGTCAGCCCGCTCACGCGCCAGTCCATTCGGAGACGACGGTCTCCAGAGCGGGGCGCGGGCGCTCCGTCGGCGGGGTGGAGGCACTGCCGATATAGACGAAGCCGATGATCTCGGTGTCGGCGGAATGGCCGAGGGCCTTCTTGACGCCCTCGTCGAAAGCCGGCCATTCGGTCAGCCACTGGGCGACATAGCCGAGGGCATGCGCCGCGTTCAGCAGGTTCATGCAAAGTGCGCCGCCGGACATCTGCTGCTCGATCAGCGGCACCTTGTGATCCGGATGAAGGTCGGCGGTAACAACCAGAAGAACCGGCGCCCGGCCCGGCCGTTCCCGCTCGAAGGTGATCATGTTCTCGGAGGCATCCTCGCCCCAGATCTCGGCAAAGCGGCTTGCGAAGACCTCGCCGAGCGCTGCCTGACCGGCTTCATGCAGCACCTGAATGCGCCAGGGGCCGATCTTGCCGTGATCCGGAACCCGGATACCGGCGGTGAGGATTTTTTCCAGCTCGGCCGCATCGGGGCCCGGCCCGACCATATCCTTGACGACGACGGAACGGCGGGTGAGGAGCAGATCGATAGCTTCCACGGATTGGTCCTTAGGTTTGATGGATCGAATAGGGACTAGATCGGTTCTATTTCAATCCGTTCAATCTGAAAAGTCTTCCTGACGGAAAATTGCCACACCTTTTCAGCGCTCGGCGTCTTCACCGCGTGGTGGTGTCCATTCACGGTCCGGCAGGTTTTTGCCGGCGAGACGGTCCGAGCGCATGACCTGCATCAGCTCGTCGAGGCGCTCGCGAACCGCTGTGAGGTACTTTTTCCCGACGCCGCCGGCCCAGTATTCGCGCAGGACATCGACGGTCTGCATATCGTGGCGGCGGAAGGCGCGGACCTTCTGTTCGGCCCGGAAGGGATGCAGGCCGAGTTCACGCAAGGTGCGGCGGCCGAGCATCAGCGCGCCCTCGAAGGCCTCGCGTTCAATTGCATGGGCGCCGGCCTTCTCAAGCTCATAGAGATGATGACGATCGAAGGCGCGGGCGACGATGCGGCATTTCGGGAAATGCTCCGCCACATGCCGGACGAGCGCGGTCTGCTGGTCCTGATCGTCGAGCGCCGCAACCAGAACTTCGGCCTCGCCAAGTCCGGCGGCTTCGAGCAGGTCCGGGCGGGTAGCGTCGCCGTAATAACTGTGCACGCCGGTCTGGCGCATCCGTTCGACCAGATTGGGATCGTGGTCGAGCACCACGATCTTGTAATTCTCCGCCATCAGCAGGCGGGCGATGATCTGGCCGACGCGGCCGACACCGGCGATCACCACCGTGCCGGGTTCCGGAATGTCGTCCGCCGGCCGGTTTGTCTCGGTGAGCGTACGCGGTGCGACATAGCGTTCGAACAGGATGAACAGCAGCGGCGTCAGCAGCATGGTGACGGCAACGGCGAGGATCAGAATCTCGACCAGGCTGCCGGCAATGGCGCCGCTCGATCCGGCAAAGCCGAACAGCACAAAGGCGAATTCACCCGCCTGGGCGAGGCCGAGGCCGAACATCCATGTGTCCTGCCAGGGCAGCCGGAAGATACCCGCCAGTGCGAGCAGAACCAGGGCCTTGACCAGGATGATGCCGAGGGCGATGCCGATGATCAGGAAGAACTCGGAGAACAGCAGTCCGAAATCGATACCCGCGCCGACGGAGATGAAGAACAGGCCGAGCAGCAGCCCCTTGAACGGTTCGATATCGCTTTCGATGGCATGCCGGTATTCGCTGGTCGACAGCACGACACCGGCGAGAAAAGCCCCGAGCGCGGCGGACACCCCGACGAGGTCCATCAGCAGGGCGGTGGATACAACGATCAGCAGGGCGGCGGCGGTGAAGAGCTCCCGCATCTGGGACGCGGCGATCAGGCGGAAGGCCGGCCGGACCAGAAAGCGTCCGGTCAGGATGATGAAGGCAATGGTGGCGACGATGACGAGCGTCTGGAACCAGCCGGGAAAGCCGTCCAGCAGACTTCCGTGATGCGCGGGGTCGGCGGCATTGCCCGGATCTATCGCAATCGGATCGCCGACGGCCAGCAATGGCAGCAGGGCCAGCATGGGGATGACCGCGATGTCCTGAAAAAGCAGCACGGAAAAGGCGGACTGCCCGCCCCGCGATCGCATCCAGCCTTTCTCGTTCAGGGTTTGCAGCACGATGGCCGTGGAAGAAAGCGCGAGCGTCATGCCGATGACGAGGGCGGTCTGCCAGGCGAACCCTACGGCCATCGCGGCCGCTGTCAGGGTGGCGGTCGTGAGCACGACCTGGAGTCCGCCCAATCCGAGCAATTGCCAGCGCATGCGCCAGATCATCTGCGGTTCCAGCTCAAGCCCGATCAGGAACAGCATGATGACCACGCCGAATTCGGCGAAATGCTTGACCGTTTCGGTTTCCGCACCGGCGACGATGCCGAGCACCGGACCGATGGCGATGCCCGCGAAGAGATAGCCGAGCACGGAGCCGAGGCCGAGCCGGTGCGATACGGTAACCGCGATCACGGCGGCAAGCAGATAGATGAACGCGTCCTGAAAGAACCCCATCAGACGGCCGCCGGTTCCGGGGAAATAGCCTCTTCGAGGATATCGTTCAAAAGCGGTGCCGCCCCGGCTTTCTCAAGATTCAATGTGTTGTCGCGCAATGCGGTCAGCAGGCGGCTGTAATCGGCAACGATGCCGTCGAGCCGTTTTTCCTCCTCGGCGTCCTCGGCCGAGAAGACTCCGAAGGGCGCAATATAGCGCATCCCGCAAAACTTGGCGGTCTGTTCGAAGGGCGAGAACAATGTCCGCAGCTCGTTTTCGTATTTGCCCCGTTTTTTGTAGGCCTCGCGGGCCGTGCCGCAGGTGGCGACCTGAAGCATGACTTTGCCGGCAAGCGCGGTTCCTTCGGAGCCGTAGGCGAACCCGTGTTCAAACACGAGATCCTGCCATTCCTTCAGCAAGGCGGGGCTGGAATACCAGTAGACAGGGTGCTGCAGCACAAGGCTGTCCGATTCCAGCAGGCGCCGCTGTTCCCGGTCGATATCGATATCGAAATCCGGATATTCAGCATAGAGATCGACCAGCTCCACGCCGTCGATGGCACGCGCGGCGGCAACCAGGGCCGTGTTCGCGACGGACCGGTCGGTTCGCGGATGCGCGAAGAGAACCAGAACGCGTGCCATTTTCAGAATCTCCCCCCGAACACAACCGATAAACAGACATGAGGCCGCGCGGCCCGAATGTCCAGCCATGCGGGAGATTGCTGTCCCTGTTTCTTACAGATCACGCATTCAGGCGTGAAATCGCAAGTGCGACCGCTTTTGCGCGCGGCACCAGGGTATCCAGACGGCAATATTCGTTGATCGAATGCGCGCCGCCGCCGACCGGGCCGGTAGAGCACAGGGTTGGGGTGCCGACCTGGGCGGTGAAGCCGCTATCCGCGCTGCCGCCGGAAAACTCGCCGTCGATGGCCATGCCGAGCTCGGACGCGCCGCTGACATAAATGTCGAAAATATTCTGGCTGTCGCCCGACATGGTGAGCGGCAGGAAACCGCGTTCCTGAACGACGCGGGTTTCCGTGCCGGGCAGGTGGGTGGTGTCGAGGATCTCCTGGATATCGCGCCAGACCTGGTCGCGCTGTTCCATGGTCTTGAACCGGACATCCACCTCGGCGGTGCAGAGCGGAGCGACCGTGTTGACGGAGCTGCCGCCGGAGAGCAGGCCGACATTCACCGTGACGCCGGTCTCGAAGTTCGTGAGTGCATGCAGGGCCTGGATCTTGCGGGCCATTTCCTCGATCGCGCTGACGCCTTTCTCGGGCTGGCCACCGGAATGGGCGGCGACACCGGCAATCTCGAACTTGAAGAAGGAGGCGCCCTTGCGGCCGGTCACGACGTTACCGGTCTCACGGCCGGGCTCCGCGTTGAAGACCGCCCGTGCGCCGCGCGCGGTGGCCTCGATCACCGGACGTCCGGAAGGAGAGCCGATTTCCTCGTCACCGGTATAGAGGGCGACCAGCGGGAAGGGGGCGCCGCCGAACTTGTGGAAGGCTTCCATGATGAAGGTGTTCATCACCAAGCCGGATTTCATGTCGGCAACGCCGGGGCCGTAGGCGATATCGCCATCCCTGGTGAAGGGACGGTCCGCAACGGTGCCGTCCGGGAAGACGGTGTCCCGGTGGCCCATCAGCACGATATGCCGGTTGGCGCCGCCCGGCGCGGCCGAGATCTCGGCCCGGATGCAATCGCCGAAGTTCTCGGCACCGGTGCGTTCGGTCTTGATCCCGGCGGCGTTCAGATGCGCCTCGATCTTCGCGCCGACGGCATCGACGCCGGGTTTGTTGTAGGTGCCGGATTCCGTGTTCACCAGCTCTTCGAGCAGGTCGGTCATGGCTTCACGCTGGCTGTCCAGCCAGTTCAGAACCTCATCGATGGGTTTGCCAGTCATAATTATCCTCAGGGGGCTGGAAAGCGAAAATCAGATATTCACGGAGAAACCGCCATCGACCGGAATGGCCGTGCCGGTGACGAAATTGGAGGCGGCGGCGGAAAGGAACACCGCGACGCCGGCCAGGTCTTCGGGATCGCCCCAGCGGTCGGCCGGGGTGCGGCCCTGAATGCGATCGTGCAAACCGTCTACATCGATCCGGGCCTGCCGGGTCATGTCGGTATTGATCCAGCCGGGCAGGATGGCGTTCACCTGGATATTGTCCGGCGCCCAGGCCACGGCCTGCGACTTGGTGAGCTGCACGATGCCGCCCTTGCTGGCAGCATAGGCCGCACCGTAACTGGAGCCGAAAATCGACAGCATGGAACCGATATTGATGATCTTGCCGCCCTCGGCCGACAGCAGAGGGTAGGCCGCATTGCTGCAGATGAAGGCGCTGCTCAGATTGGTGTCGATCACCGTCCGCCAGTCCTGCAGCGAGAGCTTGTGCGGCACGTTGCGGATATTGGTGCCGGCATTGTTGATCAGGATATCGAGTCGCCCGAAGCGGTCTTTCGCCGCGGCCATGGCGGCCGCGCAATCCTCTTCGCTGGTCACGTCGGCCGTAAAGGCGCTGGCCTTGACGCCGAGCGCTGCCAGCTTTCCTTCGGCGATGTTGTTTTTCTCGGAATTGCGCCCGATGATCATGATTGACGCGCCGGCCCTGGCAAGTCCCTCGGCCATCGCCAGACCGATGCCGCCGTTGCCGCCCGTTACCGCGGCGACCTTGCCGCTCAGATCGAAAGCTCCCATCCCGTCCCCCTGCTTGGCTTCTTTACTATTTTGATCATGTCACTCTGATAGCCGCCGCCGAAAAGCACAATGTCTGTGCCGGAAGGAGACCGGTGCTTCGGGTGTCCGGATCGCTTTCATGATCCGGCATTGTGTGTTCCTGCGGGCGCAGAGCCGTCATGGAGGGCTGACGGTCTTCATTCTAATGAAACCGCGCAAGCTCGCGCGGATCTCATATTCCAGAGCAAGGCGGGGATTTACAGGTTTTTAACGTTCTGAGCTTTAGCGTGAATCATCCAGGGTTGTACGAGATGCGCCGGGCTTTCAAACAGGGATCTGCTCAATGTTCCCGTGTTTGATTTTTTAATTGCCGTGAATGCTATTTTCGCACTCTATGGGGGTGTTTTCGCGTCTTAGGCCGCCGGCTCCCACTGAAACAACTCTGGATTCCCGCAGGCCATAAGCCGCGGGCCCGGAATGCGTATTGCATATGGGGGATGACGGCCAGGGTGGCCGATACAATTTGCTGTTTCAGTAAGTCCGGAGAGGGAACGTGGTTCAGTATAACGCTCCCGGTCAAGTCGGAGACCGCCTATGATTGATGATGATGCCCTTATCTTCGCTGCGGAGGAGCCGGATGCCACTGCCCTCGACCGTCCGCATGCCGTGCAACCCAAATGGAAGATCATCATCATCGACGATGATCCGGGGATGCATGATGTCACCAAGTTGACGCTGGCGGATTTCGAGTTCGCGGGTCGCGGGTTGAGTTTCATCAGTTGTTATTCCGGCACCGAGGCGAAGGACGTTCTGGCGGATCATCAGGACGCCGCGCTGATCCTGCTGGATGTGGTTATGGAGACCGAGCATGCCGGGCTTCAGGTTGTGCAGTACATTCGGGAGGAGTTGAATAACTGGCGCTCGCGTATTGTCTTGCGGACGGGGCAGCCAGGGCAGGCGCCGGAACGCAAGGTCATCGCGAATTACGACATCAACGACTACAAGGAAAAGACGGACCTCACTGCGACGAAGCTGTTCACCCTGCTGTGCAGCGCGCTCCGATCCTATCGGGACATCATCACGATAGAGCAGAACAAGCACGGTCTGGAGCAGGTGATCTCGGCATCAGCCAATGTGTTCGAGCTCAAATCGATGAACAAGTTCGCCGAAGGGGCCCTCGAGCAGCTCACCGCGCTCCTCCATCTCGATCCAAGCGCGGTTTACATGCAGAAGAACAGTATGGTGAGAGGCGGTCTTGCAGCCTCCTATACCGGCGACAGATTGCATATTTTGGCCGGGACGGGAGACTTCAGCACCTATGCCGGCCGCGATGCGCAAAACGTTTTACCGGAAGACATTGTCCACCGGCTGGATGGTGCCATCAAGAGCCGGAAAAGCAGTTATGAAGATGGTGATTTCATAGGCTTTTTCGAGGACCGGCAGGGTGGGGTGAACCTGACCTATATGTCCGGTGTCAGCGCGATCAGTCCGGTTGATCGGCGCTTGCTGGAACTGTTTATCCAGAACGTATCCATCGCTTTCGAGAACGCGCAGCTGCACGAGGATGTCTTCAGCACGCAGCGTGAGATTGTCTATCTGCTCGGCGATGCGGTGGAGACCCGTTCGGAGGAAACAGGAAATCATGTGAAACGGGTGGCTGAGGTCAGCCGCATGCTCGCCGCCGCGTATGGGCTTGGCAGTGACGAGGTCGAGCTGATCAAACTGGCTGCGCCGCTCCATGATATCGGCAAGATTGGCATTCCGGATGCAATCCTGAACAAGCCCGGAAAACTTGAGCCGGAAGAGTGGGAGATCATGAAATCCCACGCAGAACTCGGTCACCGGATGCTTGTTGGATCAAACCGCAAGATTTTGAAAACTGCCTCGATCATTGCCCTGGAGCATCATGAGAAATGGGATGGCTCTGGCTATCCGTATGGAAAAAAGGGTGAGGAAATTCACATCTATGGACGGCTGGTCGCAATCGCGGATGTGTTCGACGCTCTTGGCAGCACGCGAAGCTACAAGAAGGCCTGGTCGCCGGCGGATATCCGGACATTCATGACGGAGCAGCGCGGACGCCATTTCGATCCGCGCGGGATCGACCTGTTCATGGAGAGTTTTGACGAGATCGCTGCCGTGCGCGAGCGTTTTTCGGATATGCCGTCATCTGACCAGCCCCGCTTGAGAGATCCCCAAACGGCCTAGTTGGCACCAGCCTGTCGTGGCTTGCCGCCGGGTACTGCCCAGTCCCAGGCTTCTTCAGAAGTTTGGCAAACCCGGTATTGCCAGCCGACGTCTGCCATAAGCGGCCTGAATTCCTCCAGAACGGGGAGGATTTTGGGGTCGGTCGAGATTGCCGCGACGCGCAGTCTGGGATTGGAGCTCGCAGCGGGGATATGCATCTTCCCGGTCAGTGCGGCATCGTCCCGATTGAAGCTGGTGCTTGATATGTTCCGGAGGTCGTCGACCATATAGCGGAATTTGTGCCAGTCTGGATGCCCCCACACCTTTCCGTTGGCCTGGAACACATCGACGAAATCAATATGTCCTGAAAAGACACGATGAACTCCGGACCCGGTATAGTCGATGACTATGGGCATCGCACTCTCCCACGCCTTCCGCGTAAAGCAACTGACGCATCGTGCCCCACCACATGCACCTTCAACCGGTCACATACAGTGTCTCGAAAATTTCTTTGTTATGCAAATCGCTTGGACGGCACACTCCAGCTTTCTTCGTCCCAGTCATCACCGTAACAGGAACTCTCTCCAATGAACGATGTCGCCGCCACATCCTTGCCCATTCTTGGCGCGGCCATGCCCGCCCGTATGCTTGAGCGTTACCGGGACTGGCTGATCGATGGTCAGCGCGATCTCGAAATTCAGGATTTTCATACGGCGGAGGTTCTGAATGGCGACTGGAAGTCACGGGCGGCGGAAATCAAGAAGCAGCTTTCGGGATATACAGGCCGACTTGGTATTCATGGACCGTTCTGGGGCTTTGTCATCGACTCCATGGATCCGGATATCCGCGAGGTCGTGAAAAAGCGGATGATGCAGGGGCTCGATGCCTGCGAGGAGATCGGCGCCACGCAGATGGTCGTGCACAGCCCCTTCACGACCTGGAATTACAATAACTTCGATAACAAGCCGGGCAGCATGGAAGATGCTGTCGGACGGGTGCATGCCACGCTGGACGAGGCGGTGAAGCGGGCCGAGGCAATCGGCGTCACGCTGGTGATCGAGAATATCGAGGATATCGACCCGCGCTGGCGCGTCCGGCTGGCGGAGTCTTTCGACAGTGAGCGGGTTCGCGTCTCCATCGATACCGGGCATGCGCATTATGCCCACGGCTCGACCGGTGCGCCGCCCGTCGATTATTTCGTCGTCGCCGCGGGAAACATGCTGGAGCATGTACATTTGCAGGACGCGGACGGTTATGCCGACCGTCATTGGGTGATGGGCGAGGGGACGATCCGCTGGAAATCGGTCTTCCGGGCGCTTGAGGCCCTGACCTCCAATCCCCGTCTTATCATCGAGTTGCGGGACACCACACGCATCCTCGAGGCTGCAGATTATCTGGTAAAGGCCGGTCTGGCGCGCTGATACGGGCAGTTTTTCTTTCGCAATGCGGCATCACGCCCTATATCCATCGGAATTGTCTTTCGATTGAATGGGTGCGTCGATGCCGGATTTGTCCAGTCTGCTGCAGCATAATGTGGAATGGGCCGAGGAAAGATTGCGGGAAGACCCGCACTATTTTGAACGTCTCTCCGGATTGCAGACACCGGATTATCTCTGGATCGGCTGTTCGGACAGCCGGGTTCCGGCGAATGTCATCACCGGCCTCGCGCCCGGCGAGGTCTTCGTGCACCGCAATGTCGCGAACCTGGTCCATCCCGGCGATCTGAACCTTTTATCCGTGCTGGAATTCGCCATCGGCGTGCTGCACGTCAAGCATGTGATCGTTTGCGGTCATTATGGCTGCGGCGGCGTCCACGCGGCGGTGGATGGCAATGCGCATGGTATCGTCGATCACTGGCTGCAGCCGATCCGCGATGTCGCCGAACGCTACGAGGACGAGCTTCACACCTGCCATGGGGACGAGGACCGGCATAACAGGCTCTGTGAGCTGAATGTCAGGGCGCAGGTGCAGACACTTGCCCGCACACCGATCGTCCGGGCTACCTGGGAAGCAGACACGCCGCTGCATCTGCACGGCTGGGCCTACGGTCTCGGCGATGGCCGGATCCGGGATCTCGAATGCACCGTCAGCGGCCCCGAAGGGCTGCTTTCCCGGAAGGTGGCGCAGGCTGGAGCTCTCAAGGACTCCTGAGCACGCCCTCCGCCGGCTTCCGGAAACCGGCGGAGGGATATGACCCGCAATCGTCTTTATTCAGCGGCGATACTGTCCTTCTGTGCCAGCTCCCGCAGGCGGGCCAGAAACGTGCTGACATCATTGCGCAGGCCGTTCGTCTGGTTGCCAAGGGTCTCTGCCGTTTCCGCCACGGCTTCGGCGGCAACGCCGGACTGATCAGCCGCATCCCTGACATGACGAATGCTGCTGGCGACCATCCCCGTATTGCCGGAAACATCCCCGACCGAACGGACGATCTCCCGCGTCGCGGCGCTTTGCTCGTCCATGGCGGCGGCGATTGAGCCGCTGACGCTGTCGATCTGCTGAATGACCGCGACGATGTCGGCGATTGCCGTTGCCGTTTCCTTCGTGATCGTCTGCATTTCGGAGATCTGGTCGCCGATCTCCTTGGTCGCGGTGGCGGTTTCATTCGCCAGCGCCTTCACTTCCCCGGCCACGACGGCAAATCCCTTGCCCGCTTCGCCTGCCCGGGCGGCTTCGATGGTGGCATTGAGGGCCAGCAGATTGGTCTGCCCCGCGACGGAATTGATCATCTCGACGATTTCGGTGATCCGGTCGGCCGCATTTTCGAGGCGCTGCACCGTGCCCGCGGTCTTCTCGGTTTTTTCCCGCGCGGTGCTTGTCGTCCGGTGCGCGTCTTCCACCTGGCGGGCAACCTCCCCGATCGAGCTGACAAGCTGCTCGGAGGCGGCTGAAACGGTCTCGACGCTGATACTGACCTGATCAGCCGCCTCGCCGACCGTCGCGGCCTGCTGCTTCGTGCTGGAGGAGGTGTGATTGACGGTTTGCGCCGTACTGGTCATGGCGGAGGAGGCCTCTCCAAGCTTGCCGACGACATGTTCGATCGTGCCGGAGAACTCGCTCACAAGCGCATCGACGGCCTGCTTCTGCCGCATCTGGGCCGCGGCTTCCGCTCGTTCCCGTTCTTCCATTCTCCGCCGTTCCATAAGGCGGTCTCTGAACGTGACGATGGCATCGGCCATGGAGCCGATCTCATCCTTACGGTCGGTAACATCAATTTCGACGGACAGATCGTCATGGGCCAGCCGGTCTATCGCCTTGATGGACCTGGTCAGAGGGCTGACAATGGTTCGCCGGAACACGAGGACAAGAAGCACCATGATGGCGGCGACCAGAAGCACGGAAACAACGACCCGCACCAGTGCCGCCTGAAAATCGGCAACCACATCATCGACATAGACGCCGCTGCCGATGACCCAGCCCCAGGGCTCGTAAAGCTTCACATAGGAAATCTTGTCCACCGGCTCATCGAAACCGGGCTTTGGCCACTGATAGGGCACGAAGCCGTCCCCGCCATTCGCGACGGTGCGGACGGCTTCCTTGAAGATGGCGACCCCGTTCGGATCCTTGATCCCCGAGGCATCGCGCCCGTTCAGACTTGGCTTGGTGGGGTGCATGATGATGGTTGGGCGCAGGTCGTTCACCCAGACATAATCGTCATGCGCATAGCGCAGCCCGGCGAGGACCTTGACCGCTTCCGCCTTTGCCTCTTCCTCGCTGCGGCCTTCCGCCAGAGCGCGGGTCCGGATGCCATCCACAATGCTTGAGGAGGATTCGACGATGGACTTGATGCCGTTCCGTTTTCCGGCGTTCAGCATTTCCCATTGATCGATGGCCGTCCAGACTCCGAACAGCACGTTCAGGATGGTGATTACGACGACGAATCCCATCATCTTGGCCGATAGGCCGATGTCTCGCAGACGCATTTTTCTTCCTTAGCCGATTTTGAGTTTTTGTATGAACCGGACGATCCAGAACACAGCGCCCGGTGTTTTTTCAGTGTCATAAGGGAGGATCGGCAGGGGGGATATGGCTAAGGAAAATCTTCCCGCAAGGCAGAAAGAGATGGTGCGCGTGACGATAGGGTATGCGCTGGAAGCGTATTGAAATTAAATGATTTTCACGGTTTGGTTAATGTTCGGGCGAGGCGATTTGTCGCGCTTAGATGCGGGGTTTTCCCGGTGCGGTTTCCCCGGCAGGCCGCTCTGTCGCTTCCAGTGCATCGGCCAGCCGGTGGGCGGCGCTGCCGGGTCTGAGCGGTTTCTGCTGGGAGGAATGCGGGGCCCAGCCAGTTAGATAGAGAATCTGGAAGCTTGCCGAGATCCTGCCGTCGGGAGTTCCATGGCGCTGCTGGTAGATTTCGGCGGCGCGCAGGAACACGCTTTTCGGAGTGGCGCTTTTGCGCCGTGCTGCCACGGCGTTGCCTTCGCCCATACCGCGCAGCTCCCGCATCAACAGGAAGGCATTCTCGTAAGTCACCGTCAGCAAATCGCTGTCGACCACCGGCAGCGCGAACCCGGCGCGCTGCATCAGCCCTGCCGCATCCTGCAGCTCCGCGAAGGGGGAGACGCGCGGACCGGCGCCGCCGAGCACCTCGCTTTCCGCTTCCGTGAGCACAGCCCGCAGCTCGTGCAGCGTCTCGCCGCCCAGCATGGCGCCAAGGAACAGGCCATCCGGCTTCAGGCACTGCCGGGCCTGGACGAGCGCTCCCGGCAGATCGTTCACCCAATGCAGCGAGAGCGCGCTGACGACGGCATCGAAACTGGCGGGAGCGAAGGGCAGGAGTTCTTCCTCCGCGGCAATGGCGGGGCTGTGCACCGCCGCCTGCGCTGCGAACCGTTCCGACGGGTCCAGACCGACGATCCATTCAACACCGAGGCGCGGATCGAGACTGTCCCGAAGCAGGCCGTTGTGGCAGCCGAGATCGAGCAGGCGCGGAAACCTGCGCTGGATATCTCCCATGCGATCCACCACCCGCTCCGAGATCTCCCGTTTCAGGAAATCATGATCGGCGAAGCCTGTTGCGGCGCGGTTCCGGTTGCGGCGGACCTGCTGGCGGTCGAAGACGAGCATCTGATCGGTCATGTCGCCGATATAGTCCATCGCGGCCGCCGGGGAAACGTTTCTGGCCCTCCCATGTTCTGAATGACTGTCTTGAATACCTGGCCTGAATGTCTGGCCTGAAGGGCGGGGAGTGTAGCGGTGGCATGATCGGACGTCTTGGCAGGCCGGTGTTGCATCTCGGGCGGCGGCTGTTCGATCTGGTGCTACCGCCGCGTTGCAAGAAATGCGGTGCGCTGGTGACGGATGATGACGGCCTCTGTGCTGAATGCTGGTCGAATTTGACCTTTCTCGGACTACCCTGGTGTGCCTGCTGCGGCCTGCCATTCGACTATGATGTTGGCGTCGATGCTGTGTGTGGTGCCTGTGTCGCCGCTCCGCCAGTGTTCAGCACGGCCCGTTCGGCTTTGGCCTATGACGATGCCAGCCGGGAGTTGATCCTGCGTTTCAAGCATGGCGGGGATGAGACGCTCTCCCGTCTGTTCGCCCGCTGGATGATGCTGGCGGGGGAGGGGCTGATGGAAGAGCCCTCACTTATCGTGCCGGTGCCGCTGCATCCCTGGCGCCGGATCAGACGGCGCTTCAATCAATCGGCCCTGCTGGCGGCGGATCTGGCGCGGTTGACGGGACTTCAGTCAGACCCGCTGTCATTGATCCGGGTAAAGCGCACACCCAGTCAGGGCGGGCTCGGCAAGGCGGCGCGCAAAGTGAATGTTCAGGGAGCTTTCACGATAGATCCGGACCGGCGCACCCGCATTGCCGGGCAGAGCATCCTGCTGATCGATGATGTCTGGACCTCCGGTGCCACGGCGGAGGCCTGTATCCGGGCTTGCCGGAAGGCGGGCTCGGGCCCGGTCAGCCTGCTGACCGTGGCGCGCGTGCTGTAATCCTTGCGCGGTGCTCTTGCGGGCTGCACTTGCGTATAGCCGCGCGAAATGCTGGATTGATGCCTGCTGCATACCCATTTCGGTGCTGTGAGCGTTCCGAAGGAGATCCCCCGATGGCTGATGTCGAAATCTACACCACCATGTTCTGCCCGTTCTGTGTCCGGGCGAAAAAATTGCTGGAATCCAAGGATGTGCCGTTCACGGAAATCGATGTCAGCACCAGCAGCTCGAAGCGCGCCGAGATGACGGAAAAGGCGGACGGGCGCTATACCGTGCCGCAGATTTTCATTGACGGCATCGGGATTGGCGGTTCGGACGAATTGGCGGCGCTCAACGCCAGTGGTAAGCTAGACGAAATGTTGCAGGCGAAAGCCTCCTAGGCATCAGTTCAGGGGACCTCTCATGTCGAAATTCACCGTAGCGTGCGTCCAGACCAATTCGAAGCCGGACCCGGCCGTGAATATCGCCGAGGTCTCGCCGATGATCCGGGAAGCGAAGGCCGCCGGAGCGCACTTCATCACCACCCCGGAAATCGTCGGCATGTTCGAGCCGGACAAGCCGGCGGCACGGGCCAAGGCGAAGGTGGAGGAAGAGCATGAAGTACTCATCGCCTTTCGCGGCCTCGCCGCCGAACTCGGTGTCTGGCTGCATGTCGGCTCGATCTCGGTCAAGTTGACGGATGACGACCGGCTCGCCAACCGCAGTTTCCTGATCGCGCCGGACGGCAGCATCGCCGCGCGGTACAGCAAGATTCACATGTTCGACGTGCAGGTCGGCGACGGCCAGACCTATCGGGAGTCCGCTTCCTACAAACCGGGTGAGGAAGGCGTGCTCGCCGAAACGCCCTGGGGCACGCTCGGCCTGACCATCTGCTACGATATCCGCTTCCCCTATCTCTACCGCTCCCTCGCCCAGGCAGGCGCCAAGGTGCTGTTCGCCCCGGCCGCTTTCACCAAGGTAACCGGCGAGGCGCACTGGCATGTGCTGCAGCGGGCCCGGGCCATCGAGAATGGCTGTTTCGTGGTTTCCGCCGCCCAGTGCGGCACCCATGCGGGCGGCCGCCAGACCTATGGTCATTCGATCATTGTCGCCCCCTGGGGCGAAGTGCTGGCCGATGGCGGCGAGGAGCCGGGCATCATCACGGCCGAGATCGATCTGGCGAAGGTGGACGAGGCACGCGGCAAGGTGCCGTCCCTGACTCATGACCGGGAATTCGCGGGGCCGAACCTCTATGATGCGGCCCTGCGCGAGGCTGGCGAGTAAGCGGCCGCTCTAGCGGGTGCCCATCGCCGCACGGAAGCGGCTGAGGGCGAACGCGAAAAACAGACCGCCGATCGCAAACATGACGGCCAGTTCCGGCCAGATCAGGGTGATCGGCGCGTCCCGGTAAATCACCGCCTGCGAAAACCGGACGAAATGCGTCGCGGGGGAGAGCTGCATGATCCATTGCAGGGTCTCGGGCATGCTTTCCAGCGGGGTGTGACTGCCGGACAGCAGATGCAGCACGACGATCACGGGGATGGCCAGCAGGGCGAATTGCGGCATTGAGCGGGTCACGGTCGCCAGCATCACGCCGAGGGCGGTGATCGAGAACAGGAAGATGCAGGCGCCGAGGGTGAACAGCGGCATCGAGCCGGTTAGCGGCACGCCCAGGCTGCGATGCACGACGAATTCGAGTGAGAACAGCGCGGCAATGACGATCACCAGCCCGTTGGCCCAGATCTTGGAGATCATGATTTCCGGGGCACTGACCGGCATGACCAGCAGATGCTCGATCGTGCCGTGCTCCCGCTCCCGGATCACGGCGGCACCGGACAGGATGACGGCCATGACGATGATGTTGTTCACCACCTGCATCACGGCGTTGAAGCGCACCGCCTCAAGGTTCGGATTATACTTCACCCGGATTTGCAGGCGTGCGGGCTTTTCCGCGGCCGTTTCCGCCCGCCGAACGAACCGGCTGATTTCTTCCTGCACGATTGACCCTATATAACCGGCGCCGTTTCCGGCGATGGACATGGCGGTTGCGTCCACGTTCAGCTGCAGGTCCGGGACCCGGCCTCGCTGGACATCCATTTCGAAGTCCGGCGGGATATCCAGCACGAAAGTGTAGGCGCCGCTGTCGAGCACCTTGTCCACCTCATTGATGCTGATAATGACTGGCGGCTTGAAATAGGGCGGCAGGAACGTGCCGCGCAGCCGGTGGGAGAGCGCGGAATCGTCCTCGTCGACAATGGCGATGGCCGCATTCCGGAGCTCGGTCTCCACACCGTTGGCAACCGTATAGACGCTGATGGTGAAGGTATAAAAGATCAGTCCCAGCAGTACCGGGTCGCGGGCCAGGCTGTAGATCTCCTTGATCCCGAGCCGGAGGATGATCATCAGCGCGCGCATGGTCTCACCGGTCCTGTTTTGGCAGGAGGAGGGAGGAGGCGGTCCAGTAGAGCAGGCAGAACCCGGCCAGGATGGCGAGGTTCGGCGCCAGGGCGGCGGCCGACAGCCCCTTGTTGAAGACTCCGGCACTGATGATCTGGAAATGGGCGGAGGGGAAGGCCTGGCCGATGGCCCGGCTGACAGTGTCCAGGGTCGCGACAGGGGTCAGCATGCCGGAGAAATTGATCGTCGGGACCAGCACGATGATTGCCGTTCCAAAGACTGCGGCGACCTGCGAGGTGGCCACGGTCGATGCCAGCAGGCCGAAACCGGTGGCGGCGGTGGCATAGAGCACCGCTCCGGCAAGCAGGACCGGCACGCTGGATTTTGGCGCCAGGCCGAAAAGCAGGAAGATCATCAGCATCATCGTGCCGAAGCTGACCAGGGCGATGCCGATATAGGGCAGTTGCTTGCCGGCCAGAAACTCGAAACGACTTGCGGGAGCGGCGTAGAGATTGGTGATCGAGCCCAGCTCTTTCTCGCGCACGACCCCGAGGGCGGTCAGCATGGCCGGAATCATCATCATGAGCATCATCAGGACGCCTGGCGGGATGGCCTGTTGCGAGGTGAAGCCCTGATTATAACGGAACCGGACCTCAAGCTCCGTGAGCTGTTGCGTGTTGCCGGGCGTCCCGCTCCGGGCGGCAAGTTCGGAGAGGAAAGAGCCGAAGGCACCCTCAACATAGCCGCGCGCCGTCTCGGCCCGGGTCGTATTGGCGCCGTCCAGCCAGGCCGAGATTTCCGGCTGCTGTCCGGCGGCAAGATCACGGCCGAAACCCGGAGGAATAACGAGCGCGAGGCCGATCTCGCCCCGTTGCATGCGTCGGTCTAGATCGCCGGTGCCTGTTAGCTCCGGCGCGGCACTGAAATAGCGCGAGCCCTCGAACTGACGCAGCACCATCCGGCTTTCCCGGCTGCGGTCCTGGTCCAGCACCGCATAGCGCATGTCCTCGACATCGAAGGATATCCCGTAGCCCATTGCCAGCATCAGAATGAGAGGACCGAAGATGGCGAAGGCGAGACGGATCGGGTCGCGGATCAATTCGGATGTCTCGCGCCGGGCGATGGCCCAGAGGCGGGCGGGCGAGAATATTGCCGGTGTACCGTTTTTCTCCTGTGTCTGCTCCAGTGTGATGGCGGCATCCTCCGTCGGCACATCTCCGTCGTCGGCGGCCTCTTCGAGATGGGCTATGAAGGTTTCTTCGAGCGTATCCCTGCCGGACTCGGCGACCAGGTGACCGGGTGCGCCGATGGCCAGAACCCGGCCCGCATGCATCAGGGAAATGCGGTCACAGCGCTCCGCCTCGTTCATGAAGTGGGTGGAGATGAAGATCGTCACGCCGTCATCGCGGGAAAGTTCCGTCAGCAGATTCCAGAATCCGTCCCGGGCCACCGGGTCGACACCGCTGGTTGGCTCGTCGAGAATAAGCATTTCCGGCTCGTGCAGCACGGCGACAGCGAGTTGCAGGCGCTGGCGAATGCCGAGCGGCAGGGATTCCGGCCGCTTGTCCATCACCTTGGCAAGATCGAAGCGGTCGGTCAGCTCCCGGATCCGTTCGGTCTTTTTCTTTCCCTCGATGCGGAACAGGCCCGCGTGCAGGTCGAGATTTTGACGCACTGTCAACTCGCCATAGAGCGAGAATGACTGGGACATGTAGCCGACCCTCCGGCGCATTTCCATGCCGCCGCCCTCGATCCGCTTGCCGAAGATCCTGGCCTCGCCCTCTGTCGGCGTGAGCAAGCCCGTCAGCATTTTCATGGTCGTCGTCTTGCCGCAGCCGTTCGAGCCGAGGAAGCCGAAGATCTCACCGCGCTCAATGCGGAAATCAACATGATCGACGGCGGTGAAATCGCCGAACCGCATGACCAGCCCGGAGGCTTCGATCGCGGGTGCGTCGCCGCTCTGCGCCGTGCCCTCCGGCTTCGGTCGGGGGATGAAGCCGGTATCCCCATCCCGGTGTGGAAGCAGGGCAAGAAAGGCGTCTTCCAGGCTGTCGGCTCCGGCCTTCTGCTTCAGTTCTTCCGGTGTTCCCTCGGCCAGGATCGTGCCGTCATGCATGGCGATCAGATGCTGGAACCGCTCGGCTTCGGACATATAGGCGGTGGCGGTGATGATGGTCATCCAGGGGCGCCGTCCCTGGATGCGGGCGATCAGCTCCCAGAACTGGCGGCGGGAGAGGGGATCGACACCGGTGGTCGGCTCGTCGAGGATCAACAGATCCGGGTCATGTACCAGCGCGCAGCAGAGCGCCAGTTTCTGTTTCATGCCGCCGGAAAGCTTCTCCGCCGGCCGGTCGCGGAACGGGGCAAGCCCGGTGGCTTGCAGCAATTCCTCCGCCCGTTGCCGCCGCTCGCTCTCGGGCTGGTCGTAAAGCCGGGCGAAGAAGTCGAGATTCTCGGCGACGGAGAGTGTGGGGTAGAGGTTCTTGCCAAGGCCCTGCGGCATATAGGCGATGCGGCTGCAAACACGGCGCCTGTGATCCCTGCTCCGCAAATCGCCGCCGAACAGTTCCACCGTTCCGTTCTGGATCCTCTTGGTGCCGGAGAGCAGTGCCAGCAAGGTTGATTTACCGACGCCGTCCGGGCCGATCACGGCAATGGTCGATCCGGACGGGATTTCGAGATCCACCTGGCGCAACGCGTCCGCCCGCCCGTAGCGGTGGGAAATTCCCGTAAGCCGTATGGGAGGGGCGGTGTCAGCCATTGCGTGGAGGCAGTTTGACGGCAAATTCCTCCGGCCAGGGCATGTCGGGGTCCGTACGGACGATGGCAACACCCGGAATGCCGGCCTTCACCAGGCGCTCGTACCCTTCGAGCATATCCGCCGGGATTGTGACCTTGACCCGGAACATGAGTTTGTCCCGCTCGCTCTCTGTCTCGACGTAGCGTGGCGTGAATTGCGCTTCCGAGGCGACGAAGGTGACCGTGGCCGGAACGGCATATTCCGGCGCCGCATCGAAAATCAGCCGGGCTTCCGCCCCGTAGGCGAGCCGTCCGGCATCGCGTGTCGGCAGGTAGACCGTCATGTAAACCCGTTTCAGGTCGAGCATGGTGGCGACCTTGCCGCCCGCCGCGATCACCTCGCCCGGCTCCGCCAGCCGGTACTGGATACGCCCGGCGACTGGTACGGTAATTTCATACTCCCCGAGATCGGCGCGAATACGTTCCACCGTCGCCTCGCGGGCGGCGATTGTCGCTTCCGCCCGGGCGATACCCGCTTCGGCGGAAGTAACGGCCGCAGCAGCCGTTGCGCGCTGGCTGCGCCGCCGGTCCACGGTCTCGCCGCTGGCGAAGCCCCGCTCGCCGAGTGTCTCGGACCGGTGCATTTCCTGATCCGCCAGCACCAGCTCGCTCTGGCGCTGGGCCAGCACGGCGCGCGCTTCGTTCAGCGCTTCCCTGGCTTGCAGGACGGCGGCGTCTGCTTCCCGGAGCTGGGCTTCGATTTCAGTTGAGTCCAGATGAGCGAGGGGCTGCCCCTGGGTGACCATTTCGCCTTCGGTCACCAGCACATCCCGGATGCGGCCGGAAAATTTGCTGGCGATATCCACCCGCTCGGCCTCGAGCCGGCCGTTGGCGCGGGCAAAGCCTTCCGGCAGGCCGCTGTCGCGTCCGGTGTACCAGTAGATGCCGCCCGCAATTGCGGCGAGCACAAGCACGATCAGAATGGTGCGGTAGCCAAGCATTCCGCAGCTCCCCTCAATCGATCCCGGTATCATCCGGATTCAGTGTAGGGGAGATATCACCCGATGCAAAAAAGGGAATTGCGCCAGATCAATTGCGGACAAAAGAAAGCGCTCAGGCGAGGCCTTTTTTGCCCATGTCGAGGAACTTGCGGCGGCGGTCCGCCTTCAGCTTGCCGCCTTCCGTGCCGACGAGGGTACGGAGATTGGCTTCCACGGCATCGCCAAGGGTATTGAGGGCCGTTGCCTGGTCGCGATGGGCCGCGCCGAGGGGCTCCCGGATGATTTCGTCGATCACGCCGAGTTTCAGCAGATCGTCGGAGGTCAGCCGCAATGCCTCGGCTGCGTCGCGGGCATGGTCGCCATCGCGCCACAGGATGGAGGCGCAGCCTTCCGGAGAGATCACCGAATAGACCGCATGTTCCAGCATCAGCACCCGGTTCGCGGCGGCCAGCGCCACGGCACCACCGGAGCCGCCTTCACCGACGATGGAGGCGATGATCGGAACCTGAAGCGACAGGCAGGCATCGATGGAACGGGCAATGGCCTCGGCCTGGCCGCGTTCCTCGGCGCCGACGCCGGGATAGGCACCGGCAGTGTCGACGAAGGTCAGCACCGGGAGCTTGAACCTGTCGGCCATTTCCATCAGGCGACGGGCCTTGCGGTAGCCTTCCGGCTTCGCCATGCCGAAATTATGCGCGATCCGCTCTTCCGTCGTGCCGCCCTTCTCGTTGCCGATGATAACGGCGGAGAAGCCGCGGAAACGGCCGATGCCGCCGATGATCGCCTTGTCTTCGCCGAAAGCGCGGTCCCCGGCGAGTGGGGTGAAATCTTCCACCAGATGGCTCAGGACCTGCCTGAAATGCGGGCGGTCCGGGTGCCGGGCGACCTGGACTTTCTGCCAGGGCGTCAGCTTCTGATAGGACTGCCGCAGCTGGCGGTCGACCTTGGCCTGCAGCTTGCCGACCTCATCGGCGATATTGATATCGCCCTCGGAGGTGAGGTGGCGCAGTTCCTCGATCTTGCCTTCAAGATCGGCGATCGGCTTTTCAAAATCCAGAAAGACGCGCATATCCGTCGAATCACTATGTTGGGAAGCGCGGACCATACTCGTCCGGGCCACGGGTTACAATGTCTGGATTGCCCCGGCGGGTCAGCTTTTGTTGCTAACCTTTGCCTGAAGGGGCTTTGCCAGAGGGTGATGTTCAGCCACCAGTGCCTTCAGCCGTTCGGTGAGGACGTGGGTGTAAATTTGCGTGGTCGAGATATCAACATGTCCCAGCATCTGCTGCACGCTGCGCAGGTCCGCGCCATGGTCGAGCAGATGGGTCGCGAAAGCGTGCCGCAGGACGTGAGGCGAGACAGCCGCCGGGCGCAGGCCGCATGCGATGGCGAGCTCTTTCAGAAGCTGCCCCATGCGGCGGCGGGTGAGATGACCCTCGCTGCCCCGTGACGGGAAGAGATATGTGGAGGTCGTCCCCTCGGGCAGATAGCTGCTCCGCACATCCTTGTAGGCGACGATGGCATCCCTGGCGGCATCGGTCAGGGGCACCATGCGCTCCTTGCCGCCTTTGCCGCGCACGATCAGGACCCGGGGATCACGCGCAACCGCGGCAAGCGGCAAGGCGACCAGTTCCGAGACCCGGAGGCCGCTGGCATAGAGAATTTCAAGCAGGCAGGTCAGGCGCAAACCGTCGGCGCCGTCTCTGTTCCGGGCGGCGGCGAGCAACAGGTCGACTTCCGTCTCGCTCAGGATCTTCGGCAGCGGCCGTCCCTGGCGCGGACTGTCGATGGCGGTCGATGGATCGTCGCTCCGGTCCCCCTCGCCATAGAGGAAGCGATAGAATTGCCGGATCGCGGAAAGCCGCCGGGCGGCTGTGCGCGGTGCCATGCCGGCTTTATCCAGCAGTTCGAGATAGGCCCTTATGTCGTCGCTTGAGGCATTGCCGAGCGATTGCTTGCGCTTCGCCAGACTGCCGGCGAAATCCCGCAGGTCCCGCTTGTAGGCGTCGATCGTGTTGCCGGAGGCGCCGCGCTCGGCAATCAGCATTTCAAGAAAGCGTTCGATGGAGCCGCTGTCCGGATCCACCGGCTTACTCGCCCGCCGTTGCCGGGGCCGGTGCGCTGGTCGATGCCAGATAGATATCCAGCGCCAGCCGGTAAGCGTCTTTATGCAGCCCGAGTTCCGAGAGTGCCCGCACGCTTTCCGTAAGCGTCCCGGTATCGTACTCCAGCAATTCCGCGCCGGAGAGCGAAAGCACGGTCAGCAGGGCGCCTTCACCGAGACGGCCGTTCCTGGCGGCGTCACGGCGGGCCCACAGCAGGGCGGGAGGCGAGGATTTCGTCTCCTTTGGTGCGGCCTGGTCGATCAGACCGCGCCAGACCGTGCCGGGCGTCTCCGCGCCGGTTGCTTCCAGCAGCCCGAACAGCAGGGTCGCGTGCGCCGGTGCGTTTTCGGGCGCCGCATTGCGGGCGCCGCGCCACCATTCCCGAAGGAAGTTCTTCTCCAGCGGAACCTCCTCGCCAGCGGACAGCCGGGACATGATGACAGCATCACGCCAGGCCGTTGCCTGTTCCGGGCCCAGACGCGCTTCGCGGGACGCCATTTCCATCCAGGGCGCGGCGGCGTCGCTCATGCCGGCGGCAATGAAGGCGGATGCCGCGTCGGCGGCAAACCAGGCATAGGGAGATGTGGTCGGGATTTCCTGGATCAGCGGGGCATAAAGCCGAGCCGTGGAGCCGTAACGGCCATCGCGGCGGCCGAGGTTAAGAGCCTGCTGGATGGCCTGGGCCTGGGCCAGTGGCACGGTCTGGCTGGCGATGGCCCGGTATAACAGGGCGCGGCCGTTCGCGCTCGGATCGGCGGCAGCGGCGGTGAGTGCGTTTTGCATCTGCGACGGATCGATATCGACCAGCTCATACAGCGCAATCAGCTCGCTCCGGTCCACCAGTCCAAGCTGTTCGCCGCGTTCGGCAAGGCGCAGCCGGTCTTCGAAGCGCAAGGCCTTGAAGGAGGTCAGAACGGGGATCAGGGATGTCGGAACCGCATCGGGGTCGGGCATGGAGGGAGCAAGATTGGCAACCCGCATCATGGCGATATCGAGTGGCCTCAATTGTGCTGCCTCGGGCATTGGCGGCAGGTCGGAGGCGGTGCCGCTGACGGCGCGCATCAGCTCGATATAGCGCGTGTCCTGGTCGCCAAGCTCCAGCAGCAGACGAAGGTTGAACTCGACGCTTTCCCATTCGTCGGCGAGGGCCTGACAAAAGGTCCCGGCCTTCTGCCAATAACGGTCTTCCGGCAGGGACAGCATGGCCTCGCGGGCGATGGTGCAGCTCGTTCCGGTGTCTCCGGTCAGGAACCCGGCATCGGTCTTCAGGCGGGCGCGCAAGGCTGGAGGCAATACTGTCTCGTCATCGCGGGACGGTGCAATGTCGAGAAGCCGGATATAGTCCGGCCAGGCTCCCAGGCGTTCGAGAGCGTCGATGCGGGCCTTGACGATGCTCGTCCGGTCGGCCGGGTCGGTGGCTTGCGGAACGGCGGCCGGGCTCAGCAGAACGCGCAACAGCAGGTCGCGCAGGGAGGCCGTCGCCGGTGCTTCGCCGACCAGGGCCAGCATGCGCTGGATGGCGCTGCGGGGCGTGTCGTCCCACATGGTGGCCGGCAGGGCCGATTCGTCCTGGCCAATGGTGCCGACACTCTCGCCGGAGACCCTGTCCAGGGAATTGATGGAAATGCCGTCCTTGGTGTTTACCGTGCTGCTGGTCGTGCCGCCGCTATTCGTCCCATTGTCACCCGCTGGGGAGAGAAGGGGGATGGTTTCATCGGTGCGGGCGCCGCTATCGGTGCTGCTGTCTGTGCCGGGCGCCTGCGGGAGCAGGGGTTTCGGTGCGCCGAGGGATGGCAGTAACGGCTTGGGTGCGCCCTGGGCCAGTGTGTCCCCGGCCGAGAAAGGCAGGGACAGAGCCAGCATCAGAACGCAGAAACCGGCGCGCCGTTGCCAGATCCGGCCGTTAGCGGGGGAATTGATCATTGGGGAGGACCTGTTCTATCTGGCTGGTCGGTGCCGGGATGTCCCATGTGGACAGGAATGCAAAGCCGCCGCCAAAGAACAGTGCTATGACGATAACGACCCAGAGCGTCAATTTCATGCTGCGGACCCATGAATTACGGTTTCGCGCGACACTGGTCCGGTCGACCCGCACGCAACGTCCCCAAGGCGTTTGCAACGCCATATTGGGAAAGTTATGCTAGCGACTGAATATGACGCGTTTGCGGCAGCATACCGGCCGCATCCAGTGAGTTCAACGAGGGAGAGGAAAGGAGAGGTGCCGGATTTGACTGGAAACGCTATTCGCGTCTTGTCCGGAGCCAGAACCTGTTTCCCATGGTGAATCACTCTGATCCGGCGCACGTGCCGCAATCCCACCCGAAAAGTATCGTTCTCGTTGGCCTCATGGGGGCCGGCAAGAGCAGTGTCGGGCGCCGTCTGGCGCAACGGCTGGATATGCATTTCATCGATGCGGACCGGGAAATCGAGGATGCCGCCGGCTGCACGATCAGCGAATTTTTCGAGCGTTTCGGCGAGGAGGAATTCCGCCGGGGCGAGCAGCGGGTGATACAGCGCATCCTGAGCGGTCCGCCCGTCGTGCTGGCAACCGGCGGCGGCGCCTTCATGGCGGAAGAGACCCGCGCGGCGATTGCCGGGAATGCCGTGTCGCTGTGGCTGAAGGCTGATATCGACGTGCTGTTCGAGCGTGTCAGCCGGCGCCAGGGCCGTCCTCTGCTGGCCCAGAAAGATCCGAAAGCGGTGCTCGAAAAACTGATGCATGAGCGGTATCCCGTCTATGAGATGGCCGATCTCTGGATCGAATCGCGCCGGGGACCGCTCGAGGCAACGGTCGATCAGGCTTACGACGTCCTCATGAATTATTTCGGGGATGCACGCAAAGCCGTGCCGGCTGAATAAGCCGCCTGACGGAGCCTAATATCTTGAAACAGGAAAGAGTATGACGACGATCCAGACGGTTTCCGTGGGCCTTGCTGAACGCAGCTACGATATCCGCGTCGGTCCCGGGCTGATCGAGAATGCGGGCAGTGAGATCAAGCCTTTGATCCGGGGAAACAAGGTCTTTGTTGTCACCGATTCGACGGTTTCCGGCTATTGGCTCGACCCGCTGACGGAATCGCTGGATGCGGCGGGGATCGAAGTGACCACCATCGCCGTTCCGCCGGGGGAATCCTCCAAGAGTTACGCCGATTTCGAATATGTCTGCGGCCGCATGCTGGAAGATGGCGTCGACCGCCGGACGGCCGTGATTGCGCTCGGGGGCGGTGTGGTCGGCGACCTCGCCGGATATTGCGCGGCATCGGTCATGCGCGGCCTCGATTTCATCCAGATCCCGACGACGCTGCTGGCCCAGGTCGACAGCTCGGTTGGCGGCAAGACCGGTATCAACACGCCGCAGGGCAAGAATCTGGTCGGCGCATTCCATCAGCCGAAACTGGTGCTGGCCGATACCGGGACCTTGGCTTCCCTGCCGAAGCGGGAAATGCTCGCCGGCTATGCGGAGGTCGTCAAATACGGTCTGATCCGGGACCCGGCCTTTTTCGAGTGGTTGGAACGGCATGGCGCGGACCTGATCGCGGGCGACGAGGCGGCGCGGATTTCCGCCGTTGTCGAGAGCTGCAAGGCTAAGGCCACCGTGGTGGCCGCGGATGAGCGGGAAGCTGGACTGCGCGAATTGCTGAATTTCGGCCATACCTTCGGGCATGCGCTTGAGGCGGCCGCCGGGTTCGATGGCACGCTGCTGCATGGCGAGGCGGTATCGGTGGGCATGGTTCAGGCGCTGGAGCTATCCCGCCGCCTCGGGCTGTGTCCGGGCCAGGACGCGGAGCGGGCACGGGCCCATCTAAGCGCCATGGGATTACGAACACGGGTCACCGATATTCCCGGTGCGGCGGGCTGGAGCGCGGATGCGCTGCTGACATCCATGCGCCGTGACAAGAAGGCGCGCGACGGGACCATCCGGTTCGTACTGGCGCGGGGAATTGGCAAGGCTTTCACCAGCGACGATGTCGCCTCGGATGCCGTGCGCACCATGCTTCAGGAAGACCTTTCGATCGCGGCGGGCATCTGATGGACGAGGAGTTAGTTGATCTGATGGATGCCGAACTATGGCTGACGATTGGCGGCATTCTGCTGCTGATCGTGCTTTCGGCTTTTTTCTCCGGATCGGAAACCGGTTTGACGGGCTCTTCCTATGCCCGGATGCACCAGCTGGACCGCAAGGGTGACGAGCGGGCATCCCGCGTTCTCGCGCTGCGGGAACATAGCGAGACCATGATCGGTGCGATCCTGATCGGGAACAACATCACCAACATTCTGGGCTCTGTGCTGGCGACAACTGTGTTCCTGCAGTTTTTCGGCGAACATGGCGTGGTCTACGCGACACTTGTCATGACCGTTGTGGTCGTGATTTTCGCCGAAGTTCTGCCGAAGACCTATGCCCTGAACAATTCCGACCGTGTGGCGCTCGCCGTCGCGCCGCTGATCAGCGCCATCGTTTTCATACTCGGTCCGATTGCCCGGACGGTGCGGGGAATTGTCCGGCTCATCCTGTCGATGTTCGGTATCCGGATCTCGGAAGAGCTGGGACATTCGGAGCAGGAAGAGGAATTGCGCGGCCTGATCGAGCTGCACGGCCACAAGGTCGAGGTGGACGAGGAGGAGGTCCGCGAGGAACGGGCCATGTTGCGCTCGATCCTCGATCTCAGCGAGGTCTGGGTCGAGGAGATCATGACCCACCGGCGCCGGGTTGAAATGCTGGATGCGGACGATACTGTCGAGGATATCATCTCGCAGATCATGAAAAGCCCGTACACGCGGCTCCCCCTGTTCAAGGGGGATCATGAAGAGATTATCGGCGTCATTCACGCAAAGGCGGTTCTGCGCGCCGTGAAGGGGCTGGACGGGGAGGAGCTGGAGAAGCTCGACATGTGCGAGATCGCGTCGGACCCCTGGTTCATTCCGACATCCACGACGCTGCTCGACCAGTTGCAGGCCTTCCGCGCCAGGCGCGAGCATTTCGCGCTCGTGGTCGATGAATACGGGGCCTTCCAGGGCATCGTCACGCTGGAGGACATCATCGAGGAGATCGTCGGCGAGATCAGCGACGAGCATGATGTCGCGGTCGCCGGTGTCCGGCCCCAGGCGGACGGATCCTACGTTATCGATGGCACGGTAACGCTCCGGGACCTCAATCGGGAGTTTGACTGGAGTCTGCCCGATGGCGAGGCGTCGACCATCGCAGGGCTAATCCTGCATGAAGCCAGAACCATCCCGAATGTGGCACAGGAGTTCGTTTTCCACGGTTTCCGGTTCAAGATTTTACGCCGCCACCGCAATCAGATCACCTTGCTGCGGGTCTCCCGGGAAACGCCGGCGGAAGGCGAAAATGAAACAGTTGAAACGACCCGGCTCCCAGATGCCTCGTGATTTGGTATAATCTTCCCAGATAAATAAAAACCTATCAGGGAGAATGCCATGGCCAGACACATCGTGCCGGATGTGGTGAGTAAACAGGACCTCTCGTCGCTATCCCCCAAAGATACGGTTCTCGCGGCCGCCAAGCTGATGACAAGCCGCAAGATCGGAGCACTTCTCATCCTCGAGGGAGAGGAGCTGGTCGGCATTCTTTCGGAACGGGATATCGCGGGCCGTCTGGTGGCTGAGGAAAAGTCTCCGGGGGCGACCCTGATCGGGGAGATCATGACACCGAAACCCGAAACGGTCGGCCCCAAGGCCTCCGTGATGGAGGCGCTTCAGCGCATGCAGGAAGGCGGCTTCCGCCATCTGCCTGTCGAGGAAGCCGGCAAAATCATCGGTATGGTCTCGATCCGGGATATTTACGCCGCTGTCCGGGAAGATCTGGAAGAGGCCGTTCTGGAGCGCGAGGCTTTCATTTCTGGATCGGGAATGGCCGGGCTGCCCTGACCCGAAGCCCCGATTTCCCCGGCATAGGGGGCGGGCGTCTCTGATGCGGGATGGCGTCGGGAATTGACTTCGGCGAGATCCGGAATGATTTTTGCCGCAAAGCAATATCATTCCGGAGAGATCAATGCCCCTGCCCAGCCCGGCGCCGCGCCGCAAAGTCCATACGCGCCGCGTCACCTGCGAGGGCTTTCGCCGTGAGGATGGTCATCTCGATATCGAGGGCCATATCACGGACGTAAAGACCTACGAGGTGCCGAACAGTTTCAGGGACGGCATTCCGGCCGGAGAGCCTATTCACGACATGTGGATCCGGCTGACCGTTGACGACGATCTCAACATTCTCGAGGTCGAGACGGTCACTGACGCGGGGCCATTCGAGATTTGCCCGAATATCACGGTCAATTTCCAGCGCCTCAAGGGGATCAGAATCGGTCCGGGCTGGCGCAAGAAGGTGTTGTCCGCGCTTGGCGGTGCCGAGGGCTGCACGCATTTGGTCGAGCTGCTGTGGCCGATGGCAACCACGGCGTATCAGACTCTCTACGGTGAAAATGCCCGGAAGAGGCGGGAGAGTGGAGAGGAAGAGCCGAAAAGGAATGGCCCGCCGCCGCTGCTGAACTCCTGCCATGCCTTTGGCGAGAGCAGTCCCGTGGTCAAGGATATGTGGCCCGAATTCTACAGGGACCCGGCGTAACGGCTGCCCTGGGGTGTGTTGCGGAACTCGTCCGTCTGGCGGAAGACCTTGTTCATGACCGAACGCTGCGACCCCAGCGGGATATCATGTTCCAGGTTTTCGGCAAGGATCCGGAAATAGCCGAGAATAAAGACCCGGGTGGCGGAGGTGAGGGATGTATTGACCCGATGCCGGTTCACGATGCTGCAGATATTGTGCACGGTAAGTTTTTCCCGTGCGGCGATCTGCGAGAGCGCGTCCCACATGGCCGGCTCCAGCCGCATGCTGGTGCGGTGACCATCGATCAATACGTTTTTACTTATGAGAGTTGACACCGTGCTATCCGCAAACGTTCTGTCCATGCCGGATTCTGGCAGCTGAAACTTGGTGTATCAGCGTATGTAAATTAGACGCAACTAAAAAACGATCAATTATTGGTAAATCATCCGTTGATTGCATCGCGGCTGACCGAAGAGCTTATTCCGAAGGCGCCTTTGCCCGGATCGACAAGGCGTGTACGCGGTCCGCCAGCTCGGCGGCGAGCACGTCATGCACCATGCGTTGCCGGTCGACGCGCGACTTCCCGGTGAAGGCGCCGGACGTGATCTCGACGTTGAAATGGGTCTCCCCTCCTTCCCGCCAGCCGCCGTGACCCTGGTGTTTCTGCGAGTCATCGATGACAGCCAGATGCTCCGGGGCGAACGCGGATGTTAATTTGGCTTTGATCGTCTCTGTCACGGACATTAACTTATTCTCCGTTAAAGCCCCCCTGGAGGGGCGATTCGGTTTATATGGCGGGCGAGAACCCTATATTCGACGTTCGGCACGGGCTGGACCAGCGACAATTTGGAACTCACGGTATGCGGAAGGCGCAGAGCGAATCCCTGAAGATCGACACGTTCAGCAGCGAAGCGGGTTTCCGCCGCTGCGATGCGCCCGGCTGCGCATCCGTGGGCGAGCATCGGGCTCCGAAAGGGCGCGGCGATCTGTCCGACTATTACTGGTTCTGCCTCGATCATGTCCGGCAATACAACAAGCAGTGGAACTATTACGAAGGCGCCTCCGCCGAGGAGCTTGAGCGGGAAATCCGGCGCTCGGTCACCTGGGACCGGCCGACCTGGCCGCTGGGGACCGCGGCCGCATACCGGAAGTTTGTTGCCGGCGAATACAGAGACCCGTTCGGTGCGCTCAATGGTGACGAGGATATGGAGGCCGCATCGGGGAGCGCTCCACCCCGCCCCGGAAGCGAGACGGCAGAGGGAAAAGCATTCGCGATCATGGGCTTGACGCCGGCGGTGACCGAGAAAGAGCTGAAAGCGCGCTACAAGCAGCTTGTGAAAAAACATCACCCGGACGCGAATGGCGGGGACAAACAGGCCGAAGAACGGTTGAAAATCATCAACGAGGCCTATACGACTTTGAAAAAGTTTCTAACTTGAAGGC
>NZ_CAXBDC010000046.1:0-34379 GCF_963974195.1 uncultured Nisaea sp. | reverse complement strand
TCGACCCCGCGCACCGAAGTGCTCGAAGGCATCATGACGGCGACCGAATATCCGGCGACGGAAGAGATCCTGATGCATTGCGAGAATGCCTATCAGCGGGACTGGCCGCTGCGGCTGGTATTCTGCTGTATCAAACCTTCGGAGACCGGCGGGCAGACCCCGGTCGCGGACGTTCGCGCGGTGACCCGTGCCCTCGGTGACGAGGTTCTGGACGAGGTCGAGCGGCGCGGCGTGCGTTATGTCCGGAATTATCACGAAGGCTTCGACCTCGACTGGAAAACGGTGTTCCAGACCGAAGACCGGGGCGAGGTCGAGGCGTTCTGCCGGGCCAACGATATCGATTTCGAATGGACGCCGGAGGGGCATCTCCGCACCGCGCAGACCTGTCAGGGAACGGCCCGTCATCCGGTCACGGGGGAGCGGCTCTGGTTCAATCAGGCGCAGCTCTTTCACCCGTCGGCACTGGGCGAGGATGTGCTGGAAGACCTGATCGATATTTTCGGCGAGGACAGCCTGCCGCGTGACGCGCGCTACGGAGACGGCGCGCCGATTGAGCCGGAAATTCTCAGCCGGGTGCGCGATGCGTTCCAGGCGGAGGCCCGCCAGTTCGACTGGCAGGCGGGCGACGTGATGATCGTCGATAACATGCTGGCCTCGCATGCGAGGCGACCCTTCACCGGTTCGCGCCGGGTTCTCGTCAGTATGGGGCGGATGAACTCGGAACTGACTGACATTGCCGGAGCGGCAGAATAGCCGCGCAGAGGAGATCGCTTCATGCGTATCGCGCTCGTGAACATGCCTTTTTCGTCGCTGCAGATCCCGTCGATCGCGCTGCATCAGCTGGAAACCATCATCGCGGAGAAATTCTCCGGGGCGGAAACCAGCATTCATTATCTGAACCATGATTTCGGCGGACTGGTCGGCCCGGACCTTTATGCATGGATCTCGGAAAGCCTCGCCGGGCACACCTGCGGGTTTGGCGAATGGCTGTTCCGCCATGCCGCCTTCCCGGAGCATGGCGACAATACCGAAGCCTATTTCGCCCGCTACCTGCACCATTTCGGCGAAGCGCAGGTTGAGCGCTATCACCGCGAACTCGCTCCGGTCCGGGCCGATCTGCCGGGTATCATCGACGGGATGATCGAGCAGCACGGGCTGGCGGATGCGGATATCGTCGGCGTGACCTCGATGTTCTTCCAGAACATGCCGAGCTTCGCACTGGCCCGCCGCCTGAAGGAGATCGGCTCAAAGGCAACCGTGATCATGGGCGGCGCGAATTGCGAAGGCACTATGGGCATCGAGATCGTGAATAACGTGCCCTGGATCGATTACGTGTTTTCGGGGCATGCGCTGGTCAATTTCCCGAAATTCCTGAAGGCGGCCGAAGCTGGCGATACGGCTGCCATGTCGAAGCTGGACGGTATTTTCAGCAAGTCGAACAGCCGTTCTATTACCGCGATGGACCCGGCGGTGCGGCCGAAGCGGCCAAGCGATGCACGGGCGGAAGACCAGCTTGACGGGGTTGCCGTCAACGGCCCGGAGCGTTCGCTCAACAGTGACGTGCCGCTGGATTACGAGGTTTATCTGGAATCCTACGAGCGTCATTTCGGCGATCACCGCAAGGACGAGGTGGAGCTTCTGTTCGAGACGTCACGCGGCTGCTGGTGGGGGGAGAAGGCACACTGCACCTTCTGCGGCCTCAACGGCGCGACGATGAAATTCCGCGAGATGGGGGTCGAGCTGGCCCGCAAGACCATTCAGGAAATGGTCGACAAATATTCGGATCGGGTCACCCGGTTCGCCAGCGTCGACAATATCATCCCGAAATCCTACACCGAGCAGCTGTTGCCGGACCTGAAGGTGCCGGACCATGTCACCCTGTTCTACGAAGTGAAGGCGGACCTTTCCCGCGAGCAGCTCGACACGCTGGCCAAGGCGCGGGTGGTCGAGGTGCAGCCCGGTGTGGAATCCATCGCGACCGAGACCCTGAAGCTGATGCGCAAGGGCACGACGGCCTTCAACAATATCCGCTTCCTGTCGGATTGCGCGGCGGCCGGGGTGAAGCCTGTCTGGAACCTGCTGGTCGGCTTCCCGGGGGAGTCCGCCGAGACCTTCGAGATGTACCGGGAAAACCTGCCCCGACTGACGCATCTGCCGCCGCCTTCCGGCGTCTTTCCCGTGCGCTTCGACCGGTTCAGCCCGTATTTCACCCAGGCCGACAGTTTCGCGCTCGACCTGGAGCCGCTGGATTATCACGAGCTGAATTACCCGTTCGACGAGGATGTGGTCTGGAACATGGCCTATTATTTCCGCGACCGGAATATCGACGCACCCTATCAGGTCGATCTCGCGGAGCATCTTGCCCATCTGCGTGACGCGGTGGCGCGCTGGCGCACCCGCTGGGAATCCGCGGCCGGTGCGCCGCGTCTCCGGCTGGTTCAGGACGATTACGGCTGGCTGGTCGAGGATCAGCGGACCGGTCACAAGGTCGAACACGAGCTGGACGAGCCGGATGTCGCGCTGCTGCGTGCGCTGGAGACACCGCAGGCCATCGGCAAGATCCGGGAGAGCAATGCGGACAGTCTGGCCTATCTGCAGGAACTCGGACTGCTGTTCGAGGAGCGCGGACGGATCATGTCACTGGTCATGGAAGGCACACGCCACGAGCTTGATGTCGGGTTGCACAGCTTCGCCGGCTCCAAGGGGCGGGCGGAGAATGCGGCACTTGGTTTGACGTTCTAGAGCCGCCGGTTACAGCCGGAAAAGCACGGAAAAAGGGCCGCTGCGGTGACGCAGCGGCCCTTTTGTTTCCGGAGACGTAATGCGTGGCGTTACTTCTTCTTTTTCATTTCTTCGGAGAGCGACTCTTTCATTTCGTCGGTATCGACGTTGGAGAGGTCGCCACCGGCTTCGAAATGGTCGATGAAGAGATTGCCGATGGTGCGGGTCGCGAGGTTCGAGAGCGCGGCCATGCCGGCAAAGCCGACACCGATGCCAATGCCGGGCATTGACTTGAAGACCGTGCTGACGAGACCGGCGGTCAGGGCGCCGGGCGCAACGCCGCCGAGAATGGAGCTCAGGATGGTCCGGATCCAGGTCTTGGAGAACGGTACACCGTAATGCTTCGAGAGGGCTGCGATCATCGAGACCTGTGTCCCGGTGATGCCGACGGCATCGGCGATCGGAATTGGCAGAACACCGAAGGCGGTGGACCAGGCGGCATATTTCGAGACGATGGCTTTCGCCCCCTGACGAAGGGCGGCGGCATCGGCCACGACTGGGTCGGTCTCGGCGATTTCTGTATCAGTGGTCATGACTTCACCTGCTTTTGCTGTTGCGGAAGACGAAGAGGAAGCGGCCTTTGCGGACTGCTTGGTGCTGGCTGCGGGTTTAGCCGCCGTTGCCGGGGCTGCCCGTTTCGGAGCCGCCGTGCGTTTGGCTGCCGTGCGCTGGGCTGGCGTGCTGCGTGCGGCCGGTTTGGCGCTTGAAGCCGCAGCGGCTTTTTTCGCGGCAGGTTTCTTTGCCGCGGGCTTGGCTGCCGGTTTTGCGGCCGGCTTGGTGCCGGTCGCTCCGGTCGCCGTTCCTGATGCTGTACCGGGGCGTTCCGTGCGTTGCAATTCGGGGAGTTTCTTGCTCATACCGGCTCGCTCGCCTTTCTTGCCTTTTTGCGCCGCATCCCCAGCAGAGTGCCGGTTTCGGATGCGAAATCCGCGATCTCCCGGGCGGCGGCGCCGCGCGGCTGATAGTAACTCGGTGTCGTTCCTGCCAGCGCGGCTTCACCATAAGCCACCCTGGCGCTCAGTTCCACTTCCATGGGTTGTGCGTTTGCGGCTTCCATCTGGGCCCGCATGTGCCGGGCAATGACACTGCCCTTTGTCGTCTGGTTCAGCAGGAAGCGGACAGGTGCCGTCGTGAGATCCGCGATATGTTCCGCACTGTCGACGGCGACCTGGTAATCGATCGGTGACGGGCGCATCGGAATGATCAGCAGGTCGGCCCGGCGGATCGCGGCGTCGGTTGCCTCGGACTGGAAGCCCGGCGTGTCGATGATGATGCGGTCGAGGCCGCGCGCCAGGAAATCGTCGATCCCTGTATCGACGCTGTCGGGGCCTGCTGTAACGGCGGGTATCTCGGCAAGGTCGGTGCCGGCGGCGATCCAGCGTACCAGTGTGCCTGCGGGATCGGCATCGATCAGCCCGACTTTCATGCCGGATTTCTGCCAATATGCGCCAAGGCACATCGCGGACGTGCTTTTCCCGCTGCCGCCCTTCATGGTGACGAACGAGATGATTTTTGCTGGCACGCCGCCTCCTTCTGGACTGAGCACTTGCCCTGGAGTTTTTTACTCAAAACATAAGAATTGCAGAAGTTTAACAGGCAGAATGATGGCTTGCGAAGTTAAATTTTATGACGTGTTTTCAGGGAAAGTCTGTGTGAGGCAAAGGAGATGAGGTTGGAGCGCTCCGCCAAACCGGCATGGCCGTTCCCCGCGCTGGATATTCCGCTTTCCCTGGTCGAACGATCCTTCGATCCGGCGGCGGGTTTCAAAAGCGCATCTGCTGTTCCCGGTATCGCCTTGCCGGAGGATCTGTCGGCAGCGGTTCCGTCCCGGCAGGCGGCCTATCTGGCTGGGCGGCTATGTGCCGGTGATGCCCTGGCACATGCCGGATCAGCGGTGCGGCACGTCGCTCGCGACCGTGCCGGCATGCCGCTCTGGCCGGCTGGCTATTGTGGATCGATCACACATACAGGGACGCTGGCGGGTGCCGTTGTCGTTTCCGGGAAGAGCTGTCGCGGGGTTGGCCTCGATTTCGAGGACGTCGGAAACCCGGATGTCGCGGCCGAGATCGCCGAGCTGATTTTGACGGATCGGGATCGCCGGACAATCGCGGATAATCCGGCCCTTGATGCAGCCACCGCGACACTCCTCGTCTTCTCGTTAAAGGAGAGCCTGTACAAGGCAATCAGCCCGTTCCTGGAGGCGGATACGGGCTTTGAAGACGCGGAGATCGTTCGGGCGGAAGGCGGCCGTGCAGGTTTGCGCCTACGCCGCGCGCTTGGTCCCGCCCTGCCCGAAGGGCTTGAGCTTCCTGGCGTCTACACTCTCTCTGACGATCTGGTCAGGACGCTGGTGCTGCTGGATTAACCCTGCTGCTTAATGGACCAGCTTCGCCGTCAGCTTGTCGAGCATGACGAGGCACTGGTCGATCTGGTCGAGGGCGATGAATTCATCCGGCTTGTGCGCTTGCTCGATGGAGCCGGGGCCGCAGACCACGGTGGAGATGCCTAGTTTCTGGAACAGCCCGGCCTCGGTGCCGAATGCCACCAGGTCCGCACCATTGGCGCCGGTCAGCTCGGCGACGATCCTCAGGGCCTCGCTTTCCGGAACCGGCTCCAGTCCGTCGACCTCACCGATGATCTCGGTGCTGATATCCGCGTCTTTCGAGACGGCACGCATGGCGGGGAGCAATTCGTCATTTATGTAGGCAGCGATTTCCCGCTTCACGAAATCCGCGTCCCCGTTCTGCACCGGCCGCATTTCCCAGTCGAGCTGGGCCAGGCCGGGAATGACATTATGGGCGACGCCGCCGGACAGCCGGCCGATCTGCACGGTTGTCCAGGGCGGATCGAAGCGGGAGCCTTCCGGCGCCCGGCCTTTCAGAATTTCCCGCAACTCCATCAGCCGTGTGACGTAGCGCACCGCGTATTCAACGGCATTCACGCCGAGATCCGGTTGCGAGCCATGTCCCTCAAGGCCGCTGAAGGTCACGGTATATTCGCAGCAGCCCTTGTGGCCTTCGATGATCCGCATCTCCGTCGGCTCACCGATGATGCAGACGGAGGGCTTGTAGGGCAGGGCGGCGAGATCATTGACCAGCGACCGTGCGCCGAGACAGCCTACTTCCTCGTCATAGGTGAAGGCGAAATGCACCGGGCGTTTCAGCTCCGACGCCGCATAATGCGGCGCCATGGCGAGAGCGGCGGCGATGAAGCCTTTCATGTCGCAGGTACCGCGGCCGTAAACCCGTCCGTCCGCGGTGCGCATGTCAAACGGGTCGCTAGACCAGGCCTGATCGGTCACCGGGACCACATCGCTGTGTCCGGACAAGACGATGCCGCCATCCACTTCCGGGCCGATGGTGGCGAAGAGATTTGCCTTCGTCCCGTCCGGGTCCCGGAAGGTGTGCACGCTGGCGCCGAGCCTGCCGAGATAGTCCGCCGCATAGTCGATCAGCGCCAGATTGCTGTCGGCGGAAACGGTCGGAAAGCCGATCAGGTCGGACAGGATCTCAAGCGTTCTCTCGCGGCGCGGGTGCATTTTCGGCCTTATTCCTTCACGAACAGTTTGCGCTCGACATTCGCCAGGCACTCGGCCGGGCCATCCTCGGTGATGCGCAGGGTCTCGGTGATCTCCAGACCCCAGTCATCCATCCAGAGGGCTGGCATGAAGTGGAAGGTCATGTTCGGCTGCAGCACGGTATTGTCGCTCGGCCGGATGGACATGGTGCGCTCGCCCCAGTCCGGAGGATAGCTGAGCCCGATCGGATAGCCGCAGCGACCTTCGCGCTTGACCCCGTGCTTCTCCAGCACCGCATAGAAGGCGCGGGCAATGTCGCCCGCCGTGTTGCCCGCGCGGGCCGCCTCGATGCCGTCCGTGATGCCTTCCAGCACGACTTCCTCGGCCCGCAGCATGTCGATCGGCGGGGTGCCGAGATGGATCGTCCGGCACAGCGGGGCGTGATAGTGCCGGTAGCAACCGGCGATCTCGAAGAAGGTGGCCTGATCCGGCTCCAGCTCCGTGTCGTCCCAGGTCAGGTGCGCGGCGCTGGCATCCTTGCCGGTGGGCAGCAGCGGCACGATGGCCGGATAATCGCCGCCGAAGAAGCCATCCGCATCCTCGCCGCCCATCAGGCCGGTGCGGTAGATCTCCGCCACCAGCTCGTTCTTGCGCAGGCCGGGGCGCATCAGCTCGTAGATGGCCGCATGCATCTTCTCGACGATGTGGGCGGCCCGGCGCATGTATTTCAGCTCTGTCGCGGATTTTACGCCGCGCTGCCAGTTCACAAGGCCGGTGGCATCCTCGATAGGGCCTTCATGGTTCTTCGACAGCACGCTGTGGGCGCGGGCGGAGTAGTAGTAATTTTCCATCTCGACGCCGAGGGTATGGCTGCCCCAGCCGCGTTCGGCGATCACGGTGGCGAGATCCTCCATCGCGTGGCTGTCGGCGGCCATGACGTAATCGTCCGAATAGCCACGGATATTATCCACGGTCATGTAGCAGGTGCGCATGGCGCCCTTGGCGTCCATCCCCCGGCCCCAGAAAATCGGCTCACCCTCGGGGCCGACGATCACGCCCTGATGCACATAGAACGACCAGCCGTCATAACCGGTCAGCCAGGCCATGTTGGACGGATCGGAGATGAACAGGACCTCGACTTCGGCTTTCGCCATCGCCGTCCGGACCTTGGCCAGCCGCTCTGTATATTCTTCGCGGGAAAACGGGAGTTTGACGTCGGGCATGGGGCGAAGTCCACTGATCGGGTTATAGAATTCGGCGGGTCCGGCGATTGAGCATCAATCCGGGCGGTTTGACAATTCCTGTCACATGTGGCCGATGCTGAACCGGACAGAAAGAACAAACTCGCCTCAGACCGAAGGAAATTTGCCCGTGACGACATCGCCCGAAGAACTCTCTGTCGCGACCGTCGTAGCGGCGCGCAAGGCGATTGCGGGAACGGCGCTGGAAACGCCACTGGTGCCGTCGCCTTTTCTCTCGGCGCGGGCCGGCACGGAAATACTGCTCAAACTGGAGATCGCCCAGCCCGTCGGCGCCTTCAAGATCCGGGGCGCGGCCAATGCGATCTCCGTTCTGCCGGAGGATTGCCCCGGCGTGACCTGCTGCTCGACCGGCAATCACGGGCGCGGCGTTGCCTATGCCGCCAAAGCGCGCGGGTTGCGGGCGGTGGTCTGCATGTCGGCGCTGGTGCCGGACGCCAAGGTCGAGGGCATTCGCGCGCTCGGTGCGGAAGTCCGGATCATCGGACGTTCGCAGGATGAGGCAGCGGAAGAAAGCCGGCGTCTGGTTGCCGAGGAGGGGCTGGCTGAAATCCCGCCCTTCGACGATCCGCTGGTGATCGCGGGCCAGGGCACCATCGGACTGGAGCTGCTGGACAGCCGCCCGGATCTGGAGACCCTGCTGATCCCGCTTTCGGGCGGTGGCCTTGCCGCCGGGATTGCGCTGGCGGCGAAGGCGCGCAAGCCGGGCATCCGGATTATCGGTATCTCCATGGACCGGGGGGCGGCGATGTATGAGTCGCTCCGGGCGGGCCGGAATATCGCGGTGGAGGAGGTGCCCAGTCTCGCCGATTCTCTCGGCGGCGGCCTCGGGGCGGACAACCGGCTGACCCTGCCGCTGTGCCGGGATCTGATCGACGGGACGGTTCTGGTCACCGAAGCGGAAATCTATCGGGCCATGCAGTGTCATTATTACGAGGACCGGATCGTCTGCGAGGGTGGCTCCGCCGTTGGTGCCGCGGCCCTTCTTGCGGGTAAGGTGCCGGACCTGAAGGGGCCTGCGGCGACGATCATCACCGGCCGTAATCTCGATATGAGAATGCATGCGGATATCATGGCCGGGCGCTCCGTCCGCCTTGGAGACATCACCGTCGAAGGACAAACCTACAATGCCTGATATCAGTATTCTGACTGAAGCGGATCTCCGCGCCCTGGTGAAACTCGATCTTGAGGCGGTGGATGTGGTGGAAAGTGCGTTCCGGGCGCTGGCGTCAGGCGAGGTGATCATGCCGCCGATCCTGTCGATGGACATCCCGGCGGCGAATGGTGAGGTCGATGTGAAGACCGCCTATATTCCGGGCTTCGACGGCTTCGCCATCAAAGTCAGCCCCGGCTTCTTCGACAACCCGAAGCTCGGCCTGCCCAGCCTGAACGGGCTGATGATCCTGTTCTCCGCGAAAACCGGTCTGGTCGAGGCGCTGTTGCTGGACAATGGCTATCTGACGGATGTGCGCACCGCCGCCGCTGGGGCCGTCGCCGCCCGGCATCTGGCGCCGGAGAGTGTGACGACCGCCGGTGTGATCGGTACGGGCGTGCAGGCCCGGTTGCAGATCGAGGCGGCCCATCTTGTCCGCCCGTTCGAGCGGGTGCTGGTCTGGGGGCGGGATGCGGGCAACGCGAAAAAGTGCGCCGCCGACCTCGCGGAAAGCCTCGGCATTGAAGCCCGCGTCGAGACGGATCCGGCCCGGCTTGTTGGCGAAAGTCAGCTTGTCGTGACCACCACGCCGTCACGCGCACCGGTGATACGGGCGGACTGGCTGCATTCAGGACTGCATATCACCGCCATGGGCTCGGACCAGCCGGGCAAGGTGGAGATCGATCCGGCAGTGTTCGGCCGGGTCGATGCCTATGTGCCGGACCGGCTCAGCCAGTGCCGAACCCAGGGCGAACTTCGGGCTGCAATCGAGGCCGGTCAGGTCGAGGTGGGCACGGTCTTCCCGGAGTTGGGAGAGGTGATCGCGGGACAGGCACAGGGCCGGAAATTTGCCTCCGACATCACCTTCGCGGATCTGACCGGTACTGGCGCACAGGACACGGCGATTGCCACCCATGCGGTCGCCCTTGCCGTCACGGCCGGGGCCGGCAGCCGGATTGCTTCCTGACATGGCGCTGAAGCTCGATGCCCGCGATGTGAAGATTCTTGCCATTCTTCAGGAAGAGGGGCGGATCTCGAAATCCGATCTGGCCCGGCGGGTAAACCTGTCCAACACGCCCTGCTGGGAGCGGCTGCAACGGCTTGAAGCGGCTGGCATCGTGCGCGGGTATGGCGCACGGATCGCGCTGGAGCTGTTCGCCGAGCATGTGACGGTCTTCGTGACGGCGGAGCTGGAGAACCACCGGAGCGAGGATTTCGGCCGGTTCGAGGATGTTGTCGGAAAAGAGCCGGAAATTATCGGCTGCTGGGCGCTTGGCGGCGGGCTCGACTACCTGTTTCAGGTCGTGACAAGCAACGTCACCACCTATCAGCGCCTGATCGACCGGTTGCTGGAGAGCGAGGCCGGGCTGAAGCGCTATTACAGCTATATCGTCACCAAGGAAGTGAAGGCGGGCGGCGCGATCCCGGTGGAGCTGTTCACGGGCGGGTGACCGGCAGGAAAACCCGGCACTGCCCGGGGGCTCCATCCGAAAAATCCTCTGCCAAAGCTGGCCAGTTCAGTCAGACCCTCTGCGTTCTCCGGCACTAGGCTCCCCGTTGAGCCGCCCGGAGCCCATCCGGCTCCAACCGGCGCGCAGACGAAAGGAATGACAATGCTTACCAACGACCAGCTCGGTCAGTGGGACCGGGAGAATTTCTTCCATCCCTCGACCCATCTTGCCCAGCATGCCCGTGGTGAAACCCCGACGCGGGTGATCACCGGCGGCTCCGGTGTCTATATCGAGGACCGGGACGGCAAGAAGATGCTGGACGGGTTCGCGGGGCTCTATTGCGTCAATGTCGGTTACGGCCGTCCGGAGATTTCCGAAGCCATCGCGGCGCAGGCGAAAGAGCTGGCCTACTACCATTCCTATGTCGGGCACGGCACCGAGGCCTCGATCACGCTGTCCAAGATGGTGCTCGACCGGGCGCCGTCGAACATGTCCAAGGTCTATTTCGGCCTCGGCGGCTCGGACGCGAACGAAACCAACGTCAAGCTGGTCTGGTACTACAACAACGTGCTCGGCCGTCCGGAGAAGAAGAAGATCATCTCGCGTTGGCGCGGCTATCACGGCTCCGGGCTGGTGACCGGCTCGCTGACCGGGCTCGAGCTGTTCCACAAGAAGTTCGACCTGCCGCTGTCCCAGGTTATCCACACCGATGCCCCGTATTATTTCCGCCGCCCGGATCTCGGTCAGAGTGAAGCGGAGTTTACCGCCCATTGCGCCTCCGAGCTGGAAGCGCTGATCGAGCGTGAGGGCGCGGACACCATCGCCGCCTTCATCGGCGAGCCGGTACTCGGCACTGGCGGTATCGTGCCGCCACCGGCCGGATACTGGGCCGCCATCCAGGCGGTCCTGAAGAAGCACGATATCCTGCTGATTGCCGACGAGGTGGTCACCGGCTTCGGGCGGCTTGGCTCGATGATGGGCTGTGACCATTACGGCATCGAGGCGGACATCATCACCATCGCCAAAGGCCTGACCTCGGCCTATGCGCCGCTGTCCGGCTCGATCATTTCGGACAAGGTCTGGAAGGTGCTGGAGCAGGGCACGGACGAGCTTGGCCCGATCGGCCATGGCTGGACCTATTCGGCGCACCCGATCGGAGCCGCCGCCGGTGTTGCGAACCTCGATCTGATCGACCGGCTTGGCTTGGTCGGCAATGCGAAGGAGATGGGGGCCTATTTCAACAAGGCACTGACCGACGCGCTCGGCTCCCACGCCCATGTCGGCGATGTCCGGGGGGAGGGCCTGCTGGCCGCCGTCGAATTCGTCGAGGACAAGGAGAAGCGCACCTTCTTCGATCCGTCCCGCAAGATCGGCCCGGCCATGGCGTCGGCTCTGCTGGAGCAGGGCGTGATCGCCCGGGCCATGCCGCAGGGCGACATCCTCGGCTTCGCGCCGCCGCTCTGCCTGACCCGTGAAGAGGCGGACATCATAGTCGGTGCCACGGTCAAGGCGGCGGAGCAGGTATTCGGCGCCGCCTGATTACACAATTTCGGTGTGGCCGCTCCGGCGGCCGCACCGTGCTCATCATCCCCGCCCCGAAGCCGGTGGCCTCGAAGCCGGATCTGGCGACGAGAGCGACCCCAGGCAATGGCCCGCGTGCTTTCCGGAATACTGCCCAGAATGCGGCGAGCCGGCGGATAAAGGCGCTCCCGAAGGGTATTTCATCTACGCGGCGCTTGCGTCGGCAATGGCCCCCATCGCCGGCCATTGCTGGTGCCATTCCGTTGCCTGCTCATAGGCTTGCCCGGCCCGGAACACGGTGGCCTCGTCGAAATATTTTCCGACGATCTGCATCGACAGCGGCAGTCCCGATTTGCTGAAGCCGACCGGGATCGACATGGCTGGATTACCGGTCACGTTGAAGGGCAGGGTCTGCATCGGCCAGGAAACCGGGAAGCTCTTCTGCGGCGCGTCGATCAGCGGTGCCGGAGAGAGTGAGCTTGGTGCCAGCAGGATATCGTAGCGCGAGAACAGCCCGGTATTGACCTCCTCGCAGAGCTCCCGCCGCTGACGCTGGGCCTGCATCAGATCGGCGGCCGTCAGGTAGCCGCCGAGGACGATCCGTTCCATCGTCAGGCGGCCGTAATCCAACGGCCGGGTCTGCAGGTCCTGCTCGTGAATGGCATAAGCTTCGGCGAGAAGGATGACACGGCCGCAATTGTTGTAATCCGCGTAGGGCGAGACGGCGGCGACTTCCTCGACCTCGGCCCCGAGGCTGCGGAAGGTGGCGGCAGCGGCCTCTATGGCGGCGGCGGACTCGTCCGACAGGCCTTCGGCCCCCTTATAGAACGAGCTGAGAATACCGACCCTGAGGCCCGCGACGCCCTTGCCGAGATCTGCCCGATAATCAGGCACCGGCTGGTTCGCGGAGGCCGGGTCCAGCGGATCGTACCCGGCGATGCATTGCAGGGTGATGGCCGCGTCTTCCACATTTTTCGACAGCGGGCCGCAATGGTCCAGCGTGTAAGACAGCGGAAAGACTCCGCGCCGGCTGACCCGGCCATAGGTCGGCTTCATGCCGATGATGCCGCAATAGGCCGCCGGTCCCCGGATCGAGCCGCCGGTGTCCGAACCCATGGCCATGCGCAGGAAACCCGCCGCGACCGCTGCGCCGGAGCCGCTGGAAGAGCCTCCGGGGCCGTGATTGCGGTTCCATGGGTTGCGTGCGGGCGGGAAAGGCAGATCGAAGGACGGGCCACCGAAGGCGAATTCGTGGGTTGCCAGCTTGCCGATCAGCACGCCACCGGCCTCGCGCAGTTTCACCGCGCAGACGCTGTCCGCCTCGGGAACATTGTCCAGCCGGAGCTTGGAGTGACAGGTGGTGGTGATGCCCGCCGTGTCATAGATATCCTTCAGGCCGTAGGGGATACCGTGCATCGGTCCCTTGTCCACGCCGCTGGCGCGCTCCTTGTCTGCCTTGGCCGCGTCGGCAAGCGCACGTTCCCTGGTAACGAGGATGAAGCTGTCGATCTGGCCGTCCTGCCGGTCGATCCGGTCCAGGGTTTCCTCTGTCAGGGCAACCGAGGTCAGGGAGCCGTCACGCAGGGCCGCGCCAAGCTCGGCAATGGATTTGCCGCCCGCCACGCCGGTCATTGTTCCGCTCCCCGGCCAATCGTTGTCGGGTCGAACGTGCCCGCCGGCTCGGACGCTGCCGTTCGCGGGCGGCGCAGGCCATCGGCCATGGTGCGCAGTCCGGCATAGCCTTCGTAAATCGCCTGTTCGCGGTCTGCCGGCAGTGTAAGTCCCAGTATTTGCGTCAATTTCTGGAACATTAGCCGGTCTGTTTTTTCATCCTGAAACGTGGTCATGAGAGGCTCCTGGCGGGCCGCGATACGGTGATCTGTGTGATGGCTGTGTGCGGCGTTTTCTGTTGTCTTTCAAATTGTATCCAAAAATGATGGAAGGAGAGCAAGAAAATTGTGCGATGCACAAAAAATGACCTGAATCTTTGAGATTGATATGTATAAATATTGTTTATTATCAGTTAATTGCGAATTTTTGGAAAAATGAGTGACCGAAATGGTCCTGTAATTTGGTGGTGATTCTGATCAAGGATTGTGCACATTTTTTGATTTCATGGTGCTGGATGCAAGAGGTGTGAGGCGGATCGTGAAATTGAATCAAAGTCTTTTATTAATTGGAAAAATTTAATTTCAGGCGACGATATCGCCGTTGATTCAACGACATGCTTTGTCGCGCTTTGGTCGTGTTAAGCGGCTTAACGTAAAAATTGGATACAATTATATTCTCATGGCACGGCAATTGCTGTGCGGTAGCGGGGTGCAGAGCATGCTCGTCGTCCTGCCATTCGGGGTCTCCGTCCTGGAGAGTGTGGCGCGGACAGCATTGAGGCGGGCTGCTTTGTTCAAAAAACAGGAGGCTTCTCAATGAAATTATTCAAAAGGCTCGCCGCGGCCGTTTCGGTCACCGCCGGACTGGCGGTATCGGGACATGCGGCGTCCGCGGAATCGGTTCTGCGCGTCGCCATGACGGCCGGCGACATTCCGATCGTTCTCGGACAGCCCGATCAGGGGTTCGAGGGCTATCGTTTCGTCGGTTACAATCTCTATGACACGCTCGTGCTGTGGGATCTGTCCCAGGGCGAGACCGCGGCGGATATCAAGCCGGGTCTGGCGACAGCCTGGGAGATCGATCCCGAGAACAACAAGCGCTGGCTCGTCACGCTGCGCGAGGGCGTGAAATGGCATGACGGGTGCGATTTCGGACCGGAGGACGTGGTCTGGAATTTTGAGCGCATTTCCAAGGAAGACGCGCCGCAGTTCAACGTGAAGCAGTTCGGTTTGATCCGTGACCGGACCGGCAATATCGACAGTGTTGATATCGTTGGGGACCATCAGGTTGCCTTCAACATGAAGACGCCGGACGCGCTGTTCCCCTACCAGCTCAGCTACTGGTTCATGATCAGCAAATGCCGTCTGACCGAGCTGAAGAATGATTACCTGGCCTATGCCGAGGCTCCGTCCGGGACGGGCCCTTACAAATTCTCAAGCATCGTTCCGCAGGAGCGTCTCGAGCTGGTGAAGAATGCGGAATACTGGGACAAGACCCGGATCCCGAAGCATGACCGGCTGGTTCTGATCCCGATGCCGGAAGCGACCACCCGCGCTGCTGCCCTGCTGTCCGGGGAAGTGGATTTCATCGAGGCGCCGTCTCCCGATACCATCCCGCGGCTTGAATCCTCGGGCATGCAGATTGTCACGGCATCCTACCCGCACAACTGGTCCTACCAGCTGAACCATGTCGACGGTAACTTCAAGTACAAGGAAGTCCGTCAGGCCGCGAACTACGCTCTGAACCGTCCGGAAATCAAGGCGCTGCTGAACGGTTACATGGAAGAAGGCTATACCAACGTGCCGCCTTCCACGCCGTATCACGGCACGCCGTCGGTGAAGTACGAATTCAACCCGGAAAAAGCGACCGAGCTGCTCAAGAGCGTCGATTGCTATCCCTGCAAGATCAAGCTGGCGATCTCGACCTCCGGGTCCGGCCAGATGCAGCCGCTGCCGATGAACGAGCTGATCAAGTCCCAGCTCGACGCAGCCGGTTTCGACACTGAGCTGAAGGTCATGGACTGGAATGCCCTGCTGGATGTCGGCCGCCCGGGCCGGGAAAAGAACCCGGACATCGACGGCATCAACATCAGCCGCGCCCTGCAGGATCCGTTCAGCGCCCTGATCCGGCACGTCTATTCCAAGCAGCACGCGCCGAAGGGCTCGAACTGGGGGCACTACACAAGCCCCGAAGTCGATGCCCTGATCGACGAGATCTATCTCTCGTTCGATCCGAAGGAGCGGATGGAAAAGCTCACAAAGCTGCATGAGATGATGGTCGAGGACGCGGTGATGCTGTGGGTCGCCCATGACGTCAACCCGCGGGCTATCGCTCCGAACATCAAGGGCTTCGTGCAGGCGCAGAGCTGGTTTCAGGACCTGACGCCGATCGTCGTCGAATAACTCTTAACCCACCACTCCGGGCCTTCCGCCGCTCTTCCCTTTCTTTGGCGGCAGGCCCGGAGACCCTGGAGTTTTTGACTGCCTGTCAGGAGGGATAATCCCGTGACCGCCTACATTATCCGGCGTCTGCTTTATGCTCTTCCCATCGCCCTTGGCGTCAGCATCGTCTGCTTCGCGCTGGTCTATATCGCTCCGGGTGATCCGTTGCAGACCCTGCTTCCGGAGGATGCCAGCGAAGAGACCATCATGATGGTCAAGAAAGCCTACGGTTTCGACAAGCCGATCCCGGTCCAGTATTTCATCTGGCTCGGCAAGGTCGTGACCGGCGACTTCGGATTTTCCATCGCGACCGGCAGGCCGGTATCCGACGAGATCTTCAAGGCGCTCGGGAACACCATCATGCTGGCGGCCGGTGCCGTCCTTGTCGCCTTCACGCTCGCCTTCGCGCTTGGAACCGTTGCCGGCTACCATATCGGCACCTTCATTGACCGTATCGTGACAGGGATCGCGGTGATCGGCGTCAGTGTGCCGAACTACTGGCTCGGCATCGTGCTGGTGATCATCTTTGCGGTCGAGCTGAATGTCCTGCCGGCCACCGGCATGGGGCCGCGCGGATCCGAGACGTTCAATATCTTCGAATGGAGCAATTTCCGGCATGTGGTGATGCCGATCATCACCCTTTCCCTGATCCCGATCGGGATCATTACCCGGACCACCCGCTCGGCTGTTGCCGAAGTGCTGAACCAGGACTTCGTCGAAACGCTGCGGGCTAAAGGGCTGATGGGAGGGGAAATCCTCCGGCATGTGATCAAGAATGCCCTGCCGCAGGTGCTGGCCGTCATGGGGCTGCAATTCGGCTATCTGATGGGCGGCTCGATCCTGGTGGAGACGATCTTCACCTGGCCGGGGACCGGTTTCCTTCTGAACAAGGCCATTCTGACCCGTGATCTGCCGGTTCTGCAGGGCACGATCCTTGTTCTGGCCATCATATTCGTTGCCACAAATCTCGTCATCGACCTGATGCAGACCGCGGTCGACCCGCGTCTGAAACGCGGTTGAACGGAAGAGGGCTGTTGAAATGACCTATATCGCAGTGACACCGGGCGAGGCTCCGGCTGCCAGTCAGTCGGCACCGGCGCTCAAGGTGCGAAGCTACTGGCAAAGCGTGGGCTACCGTTTGCGCTATGACTACATGACGCTGTTCTTCGGGAGCGTTGTGATCCTGATTTTGCTTTCCGCCATCTTCGCGCCCTTGCTGGCGCCGATGGATCCCTATGAAAGCAGCCTGATCAACCGGCTGAAGCCCATTGGCTACAAGGATTTCATCTTCGGCACGGACAAGCTGGGCCGGGATATCCTGTCCCGTCTGCTCTATGGCGGCCGGATCTCGCTCGCCATGGGGATCATACCCGTCCTGATCGCCACGATTGTCGGCGGAAGCCTGGGAGTCCTCGCCGGATTTCTCGGCGGCCGGACCAACATGGCGATCATGCGGACGGTGGACGTGTTCTATGCCTTCCCGTCGATCCTGCTGGCGGTGGCCATCTCCGGCGCGCTCGGCGGAGGGGTTTTCAACGGCATGGCGTCCCTGACGCTGGTCTTCATCCCGCCGCTGTGCCGGGTGGCCGAAACGGCGACCTCACAGGTCCGGAACCTGGACTTCGTCGAGGCGGCCCGGGCCACGGGAGCCGGGACCTTCAGCATTATCCGGGTGCATATCCTGGGCAACGTGCTGGGGCCGATCACGATTTACGCTTCCAGCCTGGTCAGCGTCAGCATCCTGCTGGCATCCGGCCTTTCCTTCCTCGGCCTTGGCGTAACCCCGCCGGAGCCGGACTGGGGCCTGATGCTGAACACCCTGCGCGGTGCGATCTACATCAACCCGATGGTCTGTGCCCTGCCGGGCGTTGCGATCCTGATCACCTCGGTCTGTTTCAATCTGGTCAGCGACGGTTTGCGCTCGGCCATGGACGTCAGAATGTGAGGAGCGGACTTATGAGCACTACAGAAATGGCACCTGCCCCCAGTCCCGCTCTAAGCGAAGTGGATGTCCGGGACGCGCGGGACCGTGGCGGTGAAGCGCAGCCGATGCTTATCGCACGCCAGTTGCAGAAGCATTTCCCGATCACCGGCGGCGTGCTGAACCGGGCAATCGGCCATGTCCGTGCCGTCGATGGCGTCAGTTTCTCCGTCATGAAAGGGGAGACGCTCGGCGTTGTTGGCGAGTCCGGGTGCGGGAAGTCCACGCTTGCCCGGTTGCTGATGCATCTCATCGTGCCGGATTCAGGCGAGCTGATCTTCGACGGCGAGGCGGTCGGCCAGAAAGACGGGCTGCTGGTCCGGGACATGCGGCGCCTGATGCAGATGGTCTTCCAGGATTCCTATTCCTCGCTGAACCCGAGGATGCCGATCGAGGATTCCATTGCCTACGGAAAGACCGTCCATGGTGCTTCTTCCGGGGAGGCCAAGGATGCGGCGCGCGAGCTGATGAAGAAGGTCGGTCTCGACCCGAACCTGTTCGGCCCGCGTTATCCGCATGAACTATCTGGCGGACAGAAGCAGCGGGTGAACATCGCCCGTGCCCTGGTTCTCGAGCCGCGCGTGGTCATTCTGGACGAAGCGGTCTCCGCGCTGGACAAGTCGGTGGAGGCACAGGTCCTGAACCTGCTGCGCTACCTGAAAGACCATTTCAACCTGACCTATGTCTTCATCTCCCATGATCTGAACGTGGTTCAGTATGTCAGCGACCGGGTACTGGTGATGTATCTGGGCGAGGTGGTGGAGATCGGTCCGGTCGACGAGATCTACGCGAACCCGAAGCATCCCTACACCACGGCCCTGCTGGCCTCGCGCCTCTCCATGGATCCGGACGACCGGGTGGAGGAGCCGCCTCTGGTCGGTGATCCGCCGAACCCGATCAACCCGCCCTCGGGCTGCCGCTTCCGTACCCGGTGCCAGTTCGCGGAGAAGATCTGCGAAGTCGAGAAGCCCGTTTTGCCCGGTTACGCCACGGCAATGGAGCATGTCTCCGCCTGCCACATGTATGTCCCGCAATCGGGGCATTCGAGGGCGGCAAGCCTGGCTGGAAAAAAACCGCAAGCAGCCGTAAGGAGCGCGTCATGAGTACCGGATCTTCCGCGCCTCTGGTTTCCGTGCCCCTGGTTTCCGTGAAGGATCTCAACGTCAAGTTTGTCAGCCGGGAGTCGACGGTGAATGCCGTCAATGACGTCAATCTGACGCTCGATCCCGGCGAGGTGCTTTGCATCATCGGTGAGTCCGGCTCCGGCAAGAGCGTCAGCATGCGGGCGCTGATGCGCTTGCTGCCGGAGCGGCGGACCAAAATCACCGGCGCGCTGGAAGTCGACGGCAAGGATGTTCTGGCATTGAAGGGGAAGGAGCTCTCGGCGTTTCGCGGCGGGCTTGCCTCGATGATTTTTCAGGAGCCGATGACCGCGCTCGACCCGGTTTATTCCATCGGTCATCAGATCGCGGAGACCGTGCGCCGGCACGAAGGCTGTACCATGCAAAAGGGGCTCGAGCGGGCGCTGGAGCTGCTGGAGCTGGTCAAGGTGCCGTCGGCCGAGCGCCGTCTGAAAGCCTTCCCGCATGAGCTTTCCGGCGGTTTGCGGCAGCGGGCGATGATCGCTCTGGCATTGTCCTGCCGGCCGAAGCTGCTGCTGGCGGACGAGCCGACCACCGCGCTTGATGCGACGGTGCAGATCCAGGTCCTGATCCTGCTGCGCAAGCTGCAGGAGGAGATGGGCATGGGGATGATCTTCGTCACCCATGATCTCGGCGTTGCCGCCGAAATCGCCGACCGGGTGGCGGTGATGTATGCCGGCCGCATCGTCGAGACCGGCACGGTGCAGGAAGTGCTGAACAGCCCGCGCCATCCCTACACGCGGGGCATGCTGTCCTCGACGGTGCACGGCAACATGCGCGGCAAGGATATCGAAGCCATTCCCGGCAGCCCGCCGGATCTCAGATCCCTGCCGACCGGATGCAGTTTCGCGCCGCGCTGCCGGATGGCGGACGATGGCTGCCGCGCGGAAGTTCCGGCCGAGGTCACGCTCGGACCCGGCCGTATCGCCCGCTGTTTCAAGCTGGATGAAACCGCCGCACCGAAAATCAGGGAACCGATGCCGGCCTAAACCGGGGATCAGGAAAGGGAGAAACAAGATGCATGAAATTGCCATACCCGAGCGTGTTACCCAGTCCGTCATTCAGCGTCGGGGCACGGCGCATCCCTTCGCCGATCTCGATCCGGCCAAAACCGCTCTGATCGTCATCGACCTGCAGAACGGTTTCATGATGGACGATGTGGCGCATGCGCTCTGCACGATGGCGCGGGAGATCGTGCCGAACGTGAACCGTCTGGCCGGGACAGTCCGGGAGACCGGCGGGCATGTGTTCTGGATCCAGAACACCCATGACGATGCCTGCCTTGAAAGCTGGTCCAACCTGCATGCCATGACGCCGCCGGAAAAGACCGCCAAGCGCATTGAGTCGATGAGCGAGGGAACGCTGGGGCATCAGCTCTGGGCGGACCTCGATGTCCGGGACGAGGACAGCAGGGTTCTGAAATACCGTTATTCGGCTTTCCTGCCGGGCTATTCCGACCTGCCGGATATTCTGAAGGCGCGCGGGTTTGATACTGTTTTGATCACGGGTACCGTGACGAATGTGTGCTGTGAATCCTCCGCCCGCGACGCCATGATGATGAACTTCAAGACCATCATGGTCACTGATGGAAATGCCGCGACCACCGATGAGGAGCACAACAGTTCTCTCGTGAATTTCTACCTTACTTTCGGTGACATCATGAGCACCGACGAGCTGATCGACTGCCTGAACAAGAACGCCGGTGGAGCCAGGTCCGCCGCGGAATAACTCCTTCCTTCTCCAACTCCGGATAGGACCATCATGAGCAAGCCCAAGGTCGCGGTCATCGGAACCGGCGGCACCATCGCCTCTATCGGCAAGACCCCTCTCGATATTCTCGATTATGGCGCCAACAAGACCATGATCCCCGTCGACGAGATCATTGCCATGTTCCCGATCGTGCATGAGGTCGCCGAGGTGGTGCCGGTGCCGTATCGGGCGATCCCGAGCCCGTCCGTCGGCTTCGCCGAGTGGCGCGATCTGGTGCTGAAGATCGACGAGCTGGCACAGGACCCGGATCTGGATGGTATCGTCGTCACCCACGGCACCGCCTCTCTGGAAGAGACCGCCTATGCGCTGCATCTGACGGTGAAAGCGGATATCCCGGTGGTCGTGGTCGGCTCCCAGCGGCCGTCCAGTGCGCTCTCGACCGATGCCGGTTTCAATCTGCTGAACGGCATCCGCACGGCAGGTTCTCCGGATGCCAGGGGCATGGGCGTGATGACCCTGCTGAATGACGAGATCCAGTGTGCCCGCGAGGTGACGAAAACCTCGACCTACCGGATGCAGACCTTCCGCAGCCCCGATTTCGGCTGCCTCGGCCATGCCGATGGCGACACGGTTGCCTTCTACCGCAAGCCTCTGCGCAAGCATGCGCCGGATACCGAGTTCGATATCCGCAAAGCCGATACCATGCCGCGCGTCGATATCGTCTATGCCTATGCGGGCTCGGACGGCACGGCGGCACGGGCGTTCCTCGAAGCCGGAGCCGAAGGCATCGTTTCGGCCGGTTTCGCACCGGGTTTCTGTGGCCCGGGTGATGAAGCGGTGTTGTGCGAGGCCGTGAAGAAGGGCGTGACGGTGGTGCAATCCACGCGGGCCGGAAGCGGGCGCACTTTCAAGAGCACGAAACTTGAGGAAAACGGCTTCCTGATTGCGGACAATCTCAATCCGCAAAAAGCGCGTATCCTGCTGTCCTTGGCGCTCAGCGTTACCAAGGACCCGGCCGAGATCGAGCGGATCTTCCGAACCTATTGAGGTAACATCCCGATCATGTCGTCCGACCCTGCTCTTGCGCATCCTTCAACGTCCGTCGTCGCGGACCCGCGCAAGGGCATTCTTCTGACGCTGTTCGGTCTGGTCCTTTTCTCGGTTCTTAACGGCGTGGTCAAGGCGCAGACCGAGCTGTTCCCGATCCTGCAAATCATGTTTTTCCGCAACGCTTTCGCGTTGCCGCCGCTTGTCCTTTTCATTGTGATGACGACTGGATGGTCCTCGATCAGAACGGATCGGCCCGCCTTGCATCTCGCGCACACGATTATGGTCACGGCTGCAATCGGTCTGATCTTCGCTGGGTATCGGGCCCTGCCGCTCGCCGATGCGACGGCGATCAACTTTGCTGCACCTCTGATTGTCTGCGCGTTGTCGGCACCGCTGCTGAAAGAGCCGGTTGGCCGCCTGAAATGGTTTGCCGTACTGGTCGGCTTTGCCGGGGTGATGATCATGGTGCGGCCGGGCGGAGATGTAGTGCGTGAAGGGGCGCTTTATGCCCTTTCAGGGACGGCGCTCAGTGCGGGCGGCCTGTTACTCGCGCGTTATCTCAGCCGCTATGACTCGACGACGACGATCGTGTTTCTCTTCATGGCGATTTCCTCGGCCATGATCCTGCCTGTTCTGCCCTTTATCTGGGTGACGCCGACGCCGCTGCAGCTTGCCGGATTGGTGGCGATGGGGGCAGCCTCTGGAGTGGCGCAATACATGACAATGCGTGCGCTGTTCCATGCGTCTGCTTCGACCATTGCCCCGATGGGCTACACCAAGATGATCTGGGCGCTCTTGATCGGGTATTTTGCTTTCGGGGACTGGCCGGCGCCGGTGGTGCTTGCCGGCGCCGGCCTGGTTCTGCTCAGCACCTGGGTGGTCTACCGCAAGGAAAGCGCGGCGGCCCGCAAAGGTGCGGCAGGGTAGGGCGTTTCCTGTTCTTTTGTTCTATTCCGCGGCCAGTACGTCTCCACCGGCCAGAAGCGGCCGCTGGCTGCGCCAGTCCGTTGCCCGCTCGTATGCTGCGCCAACCTGAAACACGCCGGCCTCGTCAAACGGTCTGCCGACGATCTGCATGGAAATCGGCAGTCCCTCGCTGGTGTAACCGCAGCAGACGGACATGGCCGGGCTGCCGGTCACGTTGAACGGCACGGTCAGGTAGCCGCCAAGGGCCAGCGGGTTGTTCGGCTCGGCATCGAACCTGCCTGCGGGTAGGGATGTGGCAGGGGCGATCACCATGTCGTATTTGCCGAGGATTTCGGCATTGAACCAGTGCGTCATCTCCCGCCGCATGCGCAGGGCCTCGACATAGTCCGAGCCCCGGACGAAGGCGCCGGCCATCAGCCGTTCCCGCGTCGGTCTGCCGTAAAGCTCCGGCCGCTCCATCAGATCCTTTTCATGAATCGCATAACATTCCGCCAGGATGATCATCCGGCCGCAGGCGTGATAGACATCATGCGCGGGCAGGGTGACCGGCTCGACAATGGCGCCTTCGGCCCGCAGGGCATTCTTGGCTTCGGTAATCGCCGCCCGGATTTCCGGGTTGGTGTTCTCGTCCTCGTCCAGCCAGTTGGCGACATAGCCGATCTTCATGCCTTTCACGCCACTGTTCAGTTGGGCGGTGTAATCGGATACCGGCACGTTCGCCGAAGCCGGGTCGAGCGGATCGAACCCCGCCATCTCATTTAGCGCGATGGCCGCATCCTCGACGCTCCAGCTCAGCGGGCCGCAATGATCCATGGTGAAGGACAGCGGGAAGACACCGCGCCGGCTGACCCTGCCATAGGTCGACTTCATGCCGACGGTGCCGCAATAGGCCGCCGGGCCACGGATCGAGCCGCCGGTGTCGGAGCCGAGCGCCATCCGGGTCATGCCGGAAGCGACGGCCGCGCCGGAGCCGGAGGAGGAGCCGCCGGGCACATGGTCGGTGTTCCAGGGGTTGCGGGCCGGAGGAAACAGGGTTTCCTGACTGGGGCCGCCGGTGGCGAATTCGATGGTCGCGCATTTGCCGAGCAGAACGGCGCCGCCATCCAGGATCTTCTGCACCGAATGGGCATTGCTGTCCGGGATCACGTCCGGGCGCAGTTTCGACTGGCAGGAGGTCAGGATGCCAGCCGTGTCGTAGATATCCTTGGCGCCGAACGGAATGCCGTGCAGCGGGCCGAGATCCTGCCCGGACATCAGTTCCTGCTCTGCCCTGGCGGCGCGCTCCAGGGCGATTTCCGGGACGACCGTATTGAATGCGCACAGGCTTTCATTATGGGCGGATATGGTTGCCAGCGCGTCCCTGGTTGCTTCGACGGGAGACAGCGAGCGATCGCGATAGGCCTTGCCGAGTTCGGCGATGGAGAGATCCCTGATGTCAGACATCGGACTTCTCCCCCGATGACGGGATCACACGGGTGATCGTTTCCAGGAAGTAGCCGTTGGACGGCTCCAGCGTTGCCGGGCGCGGGCGGTTCCGGACGATGCCGGCCCAGCTCACCACGTTCTTGTAGGTCTCGAACATGGTCTCTTCCCGGTCCTTCGGGATCGTGAGACCAGCCCTCTCAACCACGGCGTCGTACTGCCGCTTCAGTGCCGCATCATCCATTTTTGAAAGCCCCCATCCATCTTGATTTTATCGGATCAGGCTATCAAAGCGATAAATTGGATACAATTTGCGAGTCATCATAAATATGCATCCAAAAATGCATAAGAGACGGTTACTGAGGCGGCTTGGAGGCTTGCTTCTTGGTGGTTGCGGCGCGTTTTTCCGCTCTGACTGTGTACAGCGATGTGGCGATGATGATGACGGCGCCAATCGTGGTCTCGAGATCCGGAATTTCCGCGAAAATGAGGAAGCCGATAAGTGTCGCGAAGACCAGCCGGATATAGTCCATCGGCGCGACGGCGGAGGCTTCGCCCTCCTTGAAGCCCTGGATGTTTGACAGCTGGCCGCAAACGGAGAACAGGCCGATGGCGCCCATGACGAACCATTCGTGCAGGCTGGGGGTGACCCAGAAGTAGATCGCCGGGGGCACCATCAGGAAGCCAACCAGAATGGCCTGATAGCTGAGGATGGTGACGGAGCGATCGAACTGGGAAACCTTGCGGATGATGACCATGACGGCAGCCGCGGCAGCCGCGGCGACAACGGCGAGGACGGAGTAGAAGTTCAGCCCGTCCGGGCCGGGTTGCACCATTACAAGCACGCCGGCAAAGCCGATCAGGACGGCGAACCAGCGCCGGGGTCCGGCGACCTCCGACAGCACGACCATGGCGAAAATGGTGACGAACAGGCTCTTGGCGAAACCGAGCGCGGTGGCTTCCGCCAATGGCAGGTGGACCACGGCTGTAAAGCCGCAGGTCATGGCGATCAGGGCCAGCACGACGCGGGTCAGATGCAGCCCGAGATGGCGGGTTTTCAGAATGTCGGGAAAGCCGGAGACCAGAATGGGCATTACCGTGCAGGTCATCACGATTTGCCGGAACAGCAGAACCTGCACGACCGGGATTGTATCACCGATTGATTTGATCAGCGCGACCATCACGGTGAAGAACAGAGCGGCGATGGCGACCCAGATGGCGCCCCGCGCATTTCCGGGCAGTGCCCTGAACGGGACTGTGACCGGTTGTCCCAGAACGCCGATATAGGAAGAAAATCTGTTGAAAACGGACGGTGTAGGCTGTAGGGGCTGCGGTTCTTGCGGAGTAGTCCGATCGGGTTCGGTGACCACTTTGTGGGTCCTTCGAAGGCTGCGCGGAAATTGGCGAGGCGCGCGAAGCGGATCGCGTTTTGATTTATGCGGGCTGAATTGGATTCAATCTTCGCAGAAAGACCCTTTGGCTGTCTACCTCCGGTACGTTGATTGTGTTATGCTGAACAACGCGAACCGAGATATCGGCGCATGGGGGAAATGCTGAGAGCTGGCCGGAGAACGGCCCGTCTTAAGTGCTGAGGCCGGCGGCAAATGCCGGAACGGCCGCGCAAAATATGATTGGGTGATTTCATATGTCGACACGCGGACAATCTGTAGTGCGTGCCCTCCGGGAAAAGATACTGGATGGCGACTACGCGCCTGGAGCGCGCCTGAACGAAATCGATATATCCAACGCATTGAACGTTTCCCGGACGCCGGTTCGTGCGGGGCTTGCGATTCTTGCCGCCGAGGGATTGCTCGAATACGTGCCGAACAGCGGTTACGTCGTGCGCAGCTATTCGGCACAGGATATCGAAGGCGTCTACGCCGCGCGCGCCGTCCTTGAGGGCCTTGCTGCACGAACCCTTGCCGAAAAGGGTTTGTCCGACAGTGCCCGGGGAACGTTGCACAAGAACCTCTCGGAGACCGAGGCGTTGCTGGATTCGGGCGACTGGACGGATGAGATCCGCGATGCCTGGGGCCGGCTTAACGAGGAATTCCACGCGGCGATCTTCGAGGCGGCGGGTAACCGGCACCTGAGCGAGCTGATCGGCAAATCCCGGTCGATCCCGCTGCTGAAAGCGGTCAAATTCCGCTGGCATGATCTGGATACCCTGGCGGTGTCCCTGAACGATCATGCGGAACTGTTCGATGCCATTGTGAACGGGCAGGGCTCGCGGGCCGACTCACTGGCGCGGGAGCATGTCTATCAGGCGGGCAGGCGTCTGATTGCCAGCTGGCGCCGGGCCGGTGCCGATACGGTGTCCGTGCGACGGTCGGGACGCAGGGTGTCGCGCGCCGCCTGAGCCGGCTTGCAGTAAAATTTCAATTCATCGTAAGCGGCTCGCAAAATCATGGCGGGCCGTTTTCTTGTTCAGTTTTTAGTCAAAAGCTTCCGGGTTTTTGCAAATTATATAGGCACACTAACGTTGTGTGCCCGGAAATACCGAGACATGGTGCGGGGCGTGCCGTGGCATATATATTGCTGTTCTCTTGCGGAAATGTTGCGTTGCAGCAAATATGTTCGCGGCAAACATGTGCTTCATGGGGGAAAGTATCGTGCGCTCAGGTGCTGGGATCGAACTTGTCGGCCTGACGAAAAGATATGGCGCCGTCGAAGCCGTGAAGGAAATCGACGTCAAGATTCCCGAAGGTACTTATTGCTGTCTGCTCGGCCCGTCCGGCTGCGGCAAGACCACGACGCTGCGGATGATTGCCGGACATGAAAATGTTTCCGACGGCGATATCATTATCGGCGGCGAGAATGTCTCCGAGCTTGAGCCGGCCCGGCGCGGCACAGCGATGATGTTCCAGAGCTATGCCCTTTTCCCCCATCTGAACTGCCTCGATAATGTCGCCTTCAGCCTGAAGATGCGCGGCGTCCCGAAGGGCGAGCGGCGAGCATCCGCGCTTGAATATCTTGCCCTCGTCGAGATGGAGCAGCACGCCCAAAGGCTCCCTTCACAGCTTTCCGGCGGCCAGCAGCAGCGGGTTGCACTGGCCCGCGCGCTGGTGACGAAACCGGGTGTCTTGTTGCTGGATGAGCCGCTTTCGGCGCTTGATCCGTTCCTGCGTATTCGTATGCGGGAGGAGCTGAAGCGGCTGCAGTCGGAGCTGGGCATCAGTTTCATTCATGTCACTCACAGCCAGGAAGAGGCGATGGCGCTGGCCGATCTGGTGGTGGTGATGAATGACGGCCGGATCGAGCAGGCCGCCGCGCCGCGTGACGTTTTCGAGCGTCCGGCCAGCGTGTTCGTCGCCCGCTTCATCGGCGGCCATAACGTGATGAGCGGTGCGGTGGTGGGCGAAGATCCGGGCAGCGCCGTGGCCATACGGGCAGACCGGGTCCGGCTTGCCCGTGCCGGGCAGGCTGCTGGCGATGAGGCTGGCGGTGATATTCATGACATCACCGCGAAGATCGCGGCGGTCGAATATCTCGGGCTTTGGGCGAAACTGCGTCTCGATGCACCCGAATTGCAGGATTTTACCGTTGCCCTGCCGGATTCCCAGTTCTTCGAAAAGGGCTTCACGGTGGGCGAAAGCGTGACCGCGTCTTGGCGTTCTTCCGATCTGCACCGGCTTGGGGCCGATCGGTAGAACATCGAAAGAGGAGGCTTCAGATGTCGAATAATAAAAACCAGACTACGCCGCAAACAACGGTCTCGCGCCGTGGGGTTCTGAAGGGCATGGCCGCGGGGGCGGTCGCCGGTGGTGCGATGATCAAGGGGGCGCCCTTCGTTCATGCGTCCGAGCCGATCACGCTGCGGATCGCCGGTACCGGCGTGAACCAGTTCAAGGAGTTGGCGGACAAGGCCAAGGAAGATCTCGGTTTCACCATCCAGTACACCTCGCTCACCTCGGATGACGTGGTGAAGCGGGCGGTGACCCAGTCCTCGTCCTTCGACATGCTCGATGCAGAATACTGGATGCTGAAGAAGATCGTGCCCAGCGGCAAGATGAAGGGCATGGATGTCTCGAAGATCAAATATTACGACAAGATCGTGCCGATCTTCACCAAGGGCGAGCTGCCGGACGGCACCAAGATGTCCCGCCAGGGCATCGCGCCGATCAAGGTGAGCTATCTCGCGGGCGAAGAGTCGAGCGAGTTCGCGGCCGATCCAAGCGGCTACATGACGCTGATCCCGACGGTCTATAACGCCGACACGCTCGGCATCCGGCCGGATCTGATCAATCGGCCGATCAACAGTTGGGCCGAGCTGCTGAATTCAGAATTCAAGGGCAAGGCCTCGATCCTGAACATCCCGTCCATCGGCATCATGGATGCGGCCATGGTCTGCGAAGCGTCCGGGCTCGCCACTTACGGCGACAAGGGCAACATGACCAAGGCCGAGATCGACACCACCATGAAGGTGCTGACGGAGGCCAAGAAGGACGGTCAGTTCCGCGCTTTCTGGAAAGAATTCAACGAGAGCGTCAACCTGATGGCGTCCGGCGAGGTGGTTATCCAGTCCATGTGGTCGCCGGCGGTGACCAAGGTGCGCTCCATGGGCGTTGCCTGCAAATACCAGCCGCTGAAGGAAGGCTATCGTGCCTGGGCCGGTGGCCTCGGTCTGCCGTCCCATCTGGAAGGCAGGCAGCTCGATGCGGCCTATGAGTTCATCAACTGGTACATGTCCGGCTGGGCTGGCGCGTTCCTGAACCGTCAGGGCTACTACACCGCCGTGCTGGAGACCGCGAAGCCGTTCATGTCCGAGGACGAGTGGGGCTTCTGGATGGAAGGCAAGAAAGCCGCGACCGACATCATGAGCCCGACCGGCCAGAAGATTGAAAGTGCCGGCTCCGTGCGCGACGGCGGCTCCTTCTGGGACCGGATGGGCAACGTGACGGTCTGGAACACGGTGATGGACGAGGACCGCTACATGGTCCGCAAGTGGAACGAGTTCATCGCCACCTGATGCAACACCATCCGGGGGCTGGCTGTCCGGCCCCCGGATATCTTTAACCGGGATCGGGACGTCTGACATGGAGTGGTTGAGATCCAGGAGCGTTTACCTTCAGGCTGCGCCCCTCAGCCTGATCTTCTTTCTCTTCTTCGCGCTGCCCATCGCCCTGGTGGTCGTGGTCAGCTTCTTCGATTATCAGGCCTACCAGATCCTGATCCCGGATTTCGTGCTGTTCAATTATCAGGACGTGTTCTCGTCCGAGGTCACCTACAGGACCTATTTCATTACCTTCCGGTTCTGCCTGATGGTCTGGGCGATCACGCTTGTCCTCGGCTTTGCCATCGCCTATTTCCTGGCTTTCCATATCCGCACGATCACCATGCAGATTGTGCTGTTCCTGCTTTGCACGATCCCGTTCTGGACCTCTATCGTCATCCGGATGATCGCCTGGATCCCGCTGCTCGGGCGCAATGGGCTGGTGAACAATGCTCTGGTTGCGTCGGGCTTCACCGACGCACCGGTGGAGTGGCTGCTCTATAGCGAATTCGCCGTGGTGATCGGCTATGTCCACCTCTACACGCTGTTCATGATCGTCCCGATTTTCAATTCCATGATGCGGATCGACCGCAGCCTGCTGGAGGCGGCGACCGATGCCGGGGCGAGCGGATGGCAGACTGTGTGGAACGTCATCGTGCCGCTCTGCAAGCCGGGCATCGCCATCGGTTCGATCTTCGTGGTTGCCATGGTTATGGGGGATTTTGTCACCGTGAACGTGCTCGGTGGCGGTCAGGTGGCCTCCGTTGGCAAGGCCATCGCGGCGGAGCTGTCCTATCTGCAATTCCCGCCGGCGGCGGCGAACTCCATGGTGCTGCTCGGTGTGGTGATCCTGCTGATCATGCTGCTGATGCGCTTCGCCGATATCCGGAAGGAGCTCTGACATGGTGCATGGCCGCCGTTCCCGCAGCTTCTATGCACTGGCGATCCTGTTCGGCGCCTTCGTGCTGTTCCTTTACGGCCCGATGGTCACCGTCATCCTGCTGGCTTTCCAGGGTCCCGACGGTGGGTTGACCTTCCCGATGAACGGCGTCTCCCTGCACTGGTTCGCGGATATCTTCCAGCCGCAATCCATCGGCGACATCTGGGGCTCGTTCGATCGTTCCATCAAGCTCGGCCTGATGGTGATGCTGGCGACGGTCGTGGTCTCGTTTCTGACCGGGCTTGCCTACAGGAAAAAATTCAAGGGCAGCTCCGTGCTGTTCTATGTAGTGATCGCCAGCCTGATCATGCCGTCCATCGTGGTCAGTCTCGGCATCGGTTCCATGTTCGAGCTGCTGGGGATCGAGCGATCCTGGTGGAGTTCGGCCTTCGGTGCGCATCTGACCTGGACGCTGCCTTTCGGCCTGTTGATCATGTTCGCGGTCTTCAACCGGTTCGACCCGGCTTATGAGGAGGCGGCGCGGGATCTCGGGGCGACCGACTGGCAGACCATCCGGCATGTCGTGCTGCCCATCGTTGCTCCCAGCCTGATCGGCGTGGCTCTGTTCGGCTTCACCCTGTCCTATGACGAGATTGCCCGGACGTCACAGTCCGTCGGCGCGCTGAACACCCTGCCGATGGAACTGCAGGCCATGCAGACCAACGTGACGACGCCCGTGATCTATGCTCTAGGCGCCTACACGACCGCGTTGTCGCTGGTGGTGATCGGGCTTAGCCTCATGCTGGTGCTGGCTTTCCGCTGGCGGCAGAAAAGATTCGGCTCCGATGCCGACAAGGGTATGGTTTAATCAGTGTCATGAAAATCCTCGTTATCAATCCGAACACAACCGCTTCCATGACGGACAAGATCCGTGAGACCGCGCGCGCCGTTGCCGCGCCGGGCACGGAGATCGTTGCCGTCAATCCGCCGGACGGGCCCGTCAGTATCGAAGGCCACTACGATGAGGCCTATTGCCTGCCCGGCTTGCTGGAGGAGGCCCGCAAGGGTGCCGCGGATGGTGTCGATGCTCTGGTCATCGCCTGTTTCGACGATCCGGGCCTGGAAGCCTGCCGCGAGCTGCTGGATATTCCGGTGATTGGCATCTGCGAGGCGGCCATGGCGGCGGCCTCCATGGTCGGGCACGGGTTCTCCGTGGTCACGACGCTGCCACGCGCAGTGCCGATCATCGAGGCGCTGGCCTTCAAATACGGGTTCGAGCGGCAGTGCCGAAAGGTCCGGTCCGCCGAGATCCCGGTGCTGGCACTGGAAGAAGAGGGCGGCGGTGCTGCTGCCAAGGTGCGCGCCGAAGTGATCGCCGCCATCGAGCAGGATCATGCCGAAGCCATTCTGCTGGGCTGTGCGGGCATGACCGATCTCGCAGATGCGCTGACGAAAGAGACCGGGGTGCCGGTGATCGATGGCGTCGCGGCGGCCGTGAAATTCGCCGAAGCCCTGGTCGGGCTTGGCCTGAAGACCTGCAAACGTCTGGCTTATGAGAGCCCCCGGCCGAAATCTTATACGGGTGCCTTCGCCCACGCGGCGCCGGTAGCAAAGCAGGCGGCGGAATGAGCGAAAGTTACAAGATCCGGTCGATGAGTGCGGCCGAAGTGGACGACGCGGTGGCCTGGGCCGCGGCCGAAGGCTGGAACCCGGGCGACCGGGATGCCCAGTGCTTCGCGACAGTGGACCCGGCGGGCTTTCTCGGCGGCTTTGTCGACGGGCGCATGACGTCTTCGATCTCGGTGGTGAATTACGACGACAGCTTCGCTTTCCTCGGTTTTTATATCGTCGCGCCGGAACAGCGCGGCAAAGGCTATGGCTACGCGCTCTGGGAAGCAGGCATGGAGCATGCGGGGAACCGCGTGGTCGGGCTTGATGGCGTGGTGGATCAGCAGGAGAATTACAAACGCTCCGGCTTCGATTTCGCCTACAACAATATCCGTTATGGTGGCTTTCCAAAGCCGCTGGAGGTAACCGCCAGCTCGGAGATCCGGCGCATCGGTGAGCCGGATGCCGAACTGCTCGCTTTCGATGCCGCGGTTTTCCCCGTACCCCGCACCGCTTTTCTCACGGCCTGGCTCGGCACCGAGAAACATGCCGCCTTCGCGTCCTATGATGGCGGCACACTGACGGGCTACGCGGTGGCGCGGCCCTGTGTTTCCGGCACCAAGATCGGCCCGCTTTTCGCGTCGGATGCGGGCACCGCTCGCGCACTCGCCGCCGAATGCGTCCGCGCGGCGGGGCCGGGTGATGTTTTCCTCGACGTTCCGGAGCCGAACGGTGCCGCCGTGGCGCTGGCCGTGGAACTGGGGCTCGCGCCGGTCTTCGAGACCGCGCGCATGTATCGGGGACCCGCTCCCCAAATCGACCTCGACCGGATCTTCGGGGTCACGTCTTTCGAGTTGGGTTAGGGGCAGGCCGGGGAGGGCACTCAGCCTCTCCCCGGGTAATCGCGGCTATCAGATGCGCGAGCTCGGCTTGTAGAAAGGCTCGTGCCGTGCCGGGTCGAAATAGTTCTCGTAGAATTTCTTCACGTGCGGCAGCAGGGCCTTGGAGAGCTGACGACGTTCCACCTCGTCATTGGACAGCGCGGATTGCAGATCGTCGTGCAGCGCTTTCAGGGCGCCTTCCTTGTCGACTTTGGTAAACACGCCGTCGCGATAGATGATCTCGCCGTCGCACATCACCATCCGGACCCCTTCGGTCTTGGCGCGCTGTATAACGGCATCAAGCAACGGCATTTCCTCGTCAAGATAGGGGTAGGAGACCTGCTTCCAGTCGATCAGGGACAGATCGGCTTTCTTGCCGACTTCCAGCGTGCCGATGCTGTCCGCGAAGGGTGTGGTTTTCGCCCCGCCGGACGTCGCCATGCGCAGCACCTGCGGTGCGGTCGGGACCACGTCGTCCATGCCGGGAACCCTGTGTGCCCGCAGGACCATGCGCATTTCCTGCAGCATGTCCCGGTCATCGTTTATGCCCGCCTCGTCGAGGCCAATGGCGGTGTTCACGCCCTTGATCTCGAACACGTTCAGCGCCGCCAGACCCGAGCGCAGGCGGAAGTTCGACGAGCAATTGTGGCAGATGCAGACGCCGGTCTCGGCGATCCGGTCGATGTCGCTCTCGTTCAGCCAGACGCCATGCCCGAGCGTCAGGCGCGGGCTCAGCATGTCGAACCGGTCGAGATATTCCAGTGCGGTGCAGCCCCCCCGGCGGCGGGCATATTCCTTCTGGTAGGCGGTTTCCACCAGATGCATGTGCATTGGCGCATCGTATTTTTTCGAGGTGTCTGAAAGCGCCGTCAGGGCCTCATCCGAACACCAGTGCAGATTGGCAGGGGCGAGCTGGATCTTGGTGCGCGACTTGCTCTGATGCTTGCCATGCAGGCTCTCGAACATCGCCATGGAATCATCAAGGCCCATCTCGAAACGGTCGAACCAGCGCTTCATCGGGTCCTGCAGGGCTTTCGGCAGCGATGCAACGAACTCCTCGTCCGCCTGATAGACGAGACGGTTCTGGTCACGCACGGCGAAGCAGTAGGAAGCGCGCATGCCGATATCGTCATAAGCCTTCAGCACCTCTTCGGAATAGCCTTCGACCTGCTTGGCCTTTCCGGGCATCCAGCCATGGATGTGCTGCACTGTGGTGATGCCGGAGGCGATCATCTCGAAAGCAGAATAGAGCGTGTCGAGATAGACATTCACGCTCCGGCAGATCATCCGGGTGATGAACCAGAGCTCCAGCGGCATGTCAGGCGAGCCGAGCTGAACCGGTGTCAGGCCGACATGGTGGTGGCCGTTGACGAAGCCAGGAAGCATGATCTCCTGGCCCGTGCCGACAACGGGCACGTTCGGGTTCTTTCGAGACAGGTCGGCATAAGTGCCGATCTGGGTGATGATACCGTCTTCCTGGAGAACGGCTCCATCTTCGATTATCTCTGCGGTTTCGCGGTCAATGGTGCGCGCGATCATCGCGCGGCTTCTGATCAGGCAACTGGTCATGGAGTCGCTCCATTAATAAAACTGGGATGTCGGATGAGGCGCGGCGCGGGGTGCCGCCGGTCAGACGGCTTCGGCCATGCCTTCCTGTTCCGCGAAGGCGCGATCCACTTCATCCTTGAGGAGTTGCGTCAGGCGTTTCCGCAACGCCTCGCATTCCGGTGAGAACGGATCTCTTGGACGCGGCAGGTCCACCTTCACGGTTTCCTTGATCCGCCCCGGCCGGGAGGTGAAGACACAGACCCGGTCAGCGAGCGCAACCGCCTCGTCGATATGGTGGGTGACGAAAACGACTGAGGCGCCGCTATCCCGCCAGACATCGATCAGGAAATCCTGCATCTTCTGCCGTGTCTGGACGTCCAGCGCGGCGAACGGCTCGTCCATCAGCAAAACCCGGGGCCGCATCGCCAGTGCACGGGCAACAGCTACGCGCTGCCGCATGCCGCCGGAGAGTTCGTCCGGGCGCTTCGATCCGGCCTCCGCCA
>NZ_CAXBDC010000045.1:0-34810 GCF_963974195.1 uncultured Nisaea sp. | reverse complement strand
CAAGCGCGTGGGTGTCGTCCCGGGCGATATGATCGGTCACGCCGGAGATGCGGGAGTGCACGTCCGCGCCGCCCAAATCCTCAGCGCTGACGACTTCACCAGTTGCTGCCTTCACGAGCGGCGGGCCACCGAGGAAGATCGTGCCCTGCTCCTTGACGATGATGCTTTCGTCCGACATGGCAGGGACATAGGCGCCGCCCGCCGTGCAGGAGCCCATCACTACCGCAATCTGCGGGATACCGTCCGCCGACATGTTGGCCTGGTTGTAGAAAATCCGCCCGAAGTGATCCCGGTCGGGAAAGACTTCATCCTGCTCCGGCAGGAAGGCCCCACCGGAATCCACCAGATAGATACAGGGCAATCCGTTCTGCCAGGCGATTTCCTGAGCCCGAAGATGCTTCTTCACGGTGATCGGAAAATAGGTTCCGCCCTTCACCGTCGCATCGTTGGCAATGACCATGACTTCCTGGCCCATAACGCGGCCGATGCCGGTCAGAAGGCCACCCGAGGAAATATCACCGCCATACATGCCATGGGCCGCGAGTTGGGAAAATTCGAGCCACGGCGCGCCTGGATCGAGCAAGGTCCGGACCCTATCCCGTGGCAGCAACTTGCCCCGGCTGACATGCCGTTCCTGGCTGCGGGCACCACCGCCCAGCTTCACGCTGGCAACCTGCTCCTGCAGATCCGCGACAAGCGCTCGCATCCGATCCGCATTGCGCCGGAAAGTTTCGTCTCGGCCCGCGAGGGCGGTCTTGATAACCGTCATTGGAAAACCCTTACCAGCCGCCGGTGCTGAGCCAGCGCTCGACATGGTCCAGCCGATCTGCACCCCAGAACGGCTCGCCATCGACAATGAAGAACGGCGCACCACAGACCCCGGCCTCAATCGAGGCATCGACCTCTGTTTTCAGCTTGTCCTTCACGTCCGCATCGTTAAGCGCCGCGCGAAGCTCGTCCGGATCGACACCGTTCGCAGCGGCAACCTCGATAACAGCCTCGGCACTGTTGATCGGCTTCGTCTCCTGAAAAGCCGCATTGAACAGGGCCAGCGCTACTTTTTGCGCGAGCGCCTCGTCCTTGCCTTTCAGCCACCATGTCGCTCGTGCCGCCGCCACGGAAAGAAACGGGAAGCTCTCCGGAAAACTCAGGGAAAGCCCCATGAGGCGGGCACAGCGGTCGAGGTCACGGCGGGAATATGCGCCTTTCAGCGGCTGGTCCATCAAGGGGGCGTTACCGTTCAGCTTGAAGATCGCGCCGAGCAGGGTCGGCCGCCAATCGACAGTGCGGTCATAAAGCTTTGCCAGCTCGTTGATCTTGTGGGCCGCCAGATAGGCAAACGGTGAAGAGTAATCGTAATAAAAGATGATCGGACTTCCGCCCGTACCGTTCTCGGTCATTGTTTCGCTCCCTTAACTCCGTGGCCGGTCACCACGGCAATTCCGTTCCGTCGTAGTTGAAGAACCGCCCGTTGTCGGACGGGCTCAACCCGTCGATCACGGACTTGATGCCTGTTGCGCTTTCCACCGGCAGAACCGGGGCCGCCGCGCCGCCCATATCGGTGCGCACATGGCCCGGATGGAACATCACGGCTGTGAGTCCCTTTCCGGCGAACTCCAGCGACAGGCATTTGACGGCCATGTTGAGCGCGGCCTTGGAAGACCGGTAAATATAGGATCCACCGGTGCATTCCGCGAGTGAGCCCATCATCGAGCTGATGAAGGCCATCTGCTTGCGCTCACTGGACAGCACATTGTCCTTCATCGCCTCGGCGATGCGGGTCGGCCCGAACAGATTGGTTTCCATCGTATCGGCCCAGGCCGCGTAATCGATCTCGGCCAGCATGCCGCGCCCGCCGATGATGCCCGCATTATTCAGCAATACATCAACCGGACGGCCCTTATAGCGTTCCGCCATGGCCGCGATGCTCGCCGCATCCGTTACGTCCAGCGGGCAAAGCTCGACACCCTTGATGGCCGCGAGATCGGTGGCCGCACCCGGGTTGCGGCAGGCGCCGATGACGGACCATCCATCCGCCGCATAGGCACGCGCCAGTTCCAGACCAATCCCCCGGTTTGCTCCAGTAATCAAAACAGTTGGCATTCCTCGCCTCCCTCAGCGCTCATTGCCGTGATGCACGATGGCCTTCGCCGTCACCTCGACCTCGACACGCATCTGCTCCTCGGCGAGGTCGCAGATTATGGTGGTGTTGGCCGGGCGCGCGGCATCGCAATATTTCTTGATGATTGGCTTGATCCGGTCGAACTCTTCCCGGCTGGCGACGAAGACCCGAACCCGGAGCATGTTTTCCAGATTGCTGCGCGCCTGCATCAGTGCCCGCTGGATATTCTGGAAACACAGCTCGGCCTGCTCCTCCACCGAATCCGGAAAGCTCATGGTCTCCGGATTGAAACCCGTCGTGCCGGAGACATAGACCATGTCGCCATCGACAACGGCACGGGCATATCCGGCCATTTCCTCGAACGGCGAGCCTGAATAGATGCGCTTTCCGATCATACTGTCCTCCCTCCGGCTCTTGCTGGCCGCGCGCTACCGTCGCTCCCCGACCGTAACGTGACAACCCTCGACATGATCATCGACCATGCCCATGGCCTGCATGAATGCGTAACAGGTGGTCGGGCCGACGAAGCTCCAGCCGCGTTTTTTCAGGTCCTTCGACAGGGCCGCCGATTCCGGCGTGGTGGCCATCGTCTGCAAGGTCGCAAAGTCGAGCCGCTCCGGCCCGCGATGTTCCGCCCTGAAGCTCCAGACATAGTCGGAGAGCGAACCTTCCTTTTCGATCAGCTCGATGGCCCGCCTCGCATTGTTGATGGTCGAGACGATCTTGCCCCGGTGCCGGACAATCCCGGCATCCTGTACACAACGCTCGATATCCGCGTCGGTGAAAGCAGCAACCTTCTCGATCTCGAAATTGGCAAAGGCCGCGCGGAAATTCTCGCGCTTGCGCAGAATGGTCAGCCAGGAAAGACCGGACTGAAACCCCTCAAGACAGATCTTCTCGAACAATGTGCGATCGTCACGCGCCCGCTGGCCCCATTCGGTATCGTGATAATGACGGTAGAGATCGTCTCCGGCACACCACCAGCAGCGCGGTTTGCCGTCAGCCTCATGGATCAGGCCGTTTTCATGATCAATGGCCACGTGGCCCTCCCGGTCAGGCAGTTTCCTTGAAAAGTTCGCGGCCGATCAACATCCGGCGGATTTCGCTGGTGCCGGCGCCGATCTCGTACAGCTTGGCATCCCGCAACAGCCGTCCGGTCGCATTGTCGTTGATATATCCGTTGCCGCCGAGGCACTGGATCGCCTCAAGCGCCATCCAGGTCGCCTTCTCCGCAGCATAGAGGATCGCGCCGGCGGCGTCCTTGCGCGTGACCTCGCCCCGGTCGCACGCCTTGGCTACGGTATAGACGTAGGCCTTGGCTGAATTCATCGTCACATACATATCGGCGATCTTGCCCTGCATGAGCTGGAACTCGCCGATCGCCTTGCCGAACTGTTTACGCTCATGAATGTAGGGCACGACGATATCCATGCAGGCCTGCATGATGCCGAGCGATCCGGCCGCCAGCACGGCGCGCTCATAATCAAGCCCGCTCATCAGCACCCGGGCGCCGCCGTTCAGTTTGCCAAGGACGTTTTCCTCCGGGATCTCGCAATCCTCGAACACCAGCTCGCAGGTATTCGAGCCGCGCATGCCCAGCTTGTCCAGCTTCTGCGCCGTCGAGAATCCCTTGAAGCCCTTCTCGACCAGAAAGGCGGTGATGCCGTGCTGATGCGCGTCCGGATCCGTCTTGGCATAGACCACCAGCGTGTCCGCGTCGGGACCATTGGTGATCCACATCTTGGTGCCGTTCAGGACGTAACGGTCGCCCTTCTTTTCCGCCCGCAGCTTCATCGAAACCACGTCGGAGCCCGCCCCGGGCTCGCTCATGGCCAGCGCGCCGACATGCTCCCCGGAGATCAGTTTCGGCAGATATTTCTGCCGCTGCTCCTCGGTGCCGTTCAGCCTGATCTGGTTCACACAAAGATTGGAATGGGCGCCATAACTGAGGCCGACAGACGCAGACGCCCGGCTGATCTCTTCCATCGCAACGGAATGCTCGAGATACCCCATCCCGGCACCGCCATACTTTTCGTCCACGGTCACGCCGAGCACACCGAGAGCGCCGAGCTTCGGCCAGAGATCCATCGGAAACTCGTTCGACCGGTCGATCTCCGCCGCGCGCGGCGCGATCTCGTCCGCCGAGAAGGAACGCACCGCATCGCGCAGCATGTCCGCCGTCTCGCCCAGATCGTAGTTCAGCGAGGGGATATCATTCGGAATCATTCTCGTTTCCTCCGCTTTGCATCTTCACGGCGTCAGGTGCCGCTCCGGTCGTCTTCGCGACCATGCATGAGCATCATTGTGGCAAGCGCGGTCGCGGCCAGTTTTTCCGTGCCGTTCTTTACCGCATAAACGTCACCCCGGCAGACCACGAGCGAACGGCCGGGGCGCACGACTTCAGCCCTCGCAACCAGCCGCTCTCCATCTCCGGGAGAGACGATGTTCATCTTGTATTCGACAGTCAGGATGCTGGCATCCGCCGGCGCCAGCGTAAAGGCGGCATAGCCGCAGGCATTGTCCGCCAGCGTGCCGATGATGCCGCCATGGAAGAAGCCGTGTTGCTGGGTCAGTTCCTCCCGATAGGGAAGATCGATCTCGCAGCGCCCCGGCGCGACATCCGAAAGCACGGCGCCGATATGCGCCATGAAAGCCTGCCGCGCGAAGCTTTCCCGCACACGGACGGCGAATTCTGGATTGGGTGTCTGAATACTGGACATCGGACCTTCATTGACGTTCACGTCAATCATTCCCGTCTTTAGCGAGATCCGTCAACGCCTCAATGCAACTCGCCTCGACGGCATCGAGTTCGTCCAGGATCAGGGTCATCTCGCGAACCTGCTCCTGCAGCTTGGCCCGCCGTGCCCGGAGCTTGCCGAGAAGCAGCAAAATCTGCCGTTCCTCGCCGCGTTCAGCGTCGTACAGGTCGATGATCTCGCGGATTTCCTCAAGAGCGAGGCCAAGCCTCCGCCCCCGTGCGATCAGGCCGACACGCACCTTGTCCCGCTGGCTGAAGATCCGTGTCCGGCCACGCCTGGCGGGGCAGATCAGGCCCAGAGCCTCATAATGCCGGATCGCCCGTGTTGTCAGATCGTACTCGCGGGCAAGATCCGCCGTGGTGATTTCCTTCAGCATGCGAAAAGAAAATCACCGATTGACGCTAACGTCAATCGGTCCGGTTACATCAGGAAGAGTGCGGCAAGCCCGAGAAAGGTGAAAAAGCCGACCACATCGGTCACCGTGGTGAGGAACACCGTGGAGGCAACGGCCGGGTCGATCTTGAACCGTTCAAGCGTGATCGGGATCAGCGTTCCGGAAAGACCGGCGACAAACAGATTGATCACCATGGCCGAGCCCATGACCGCCGCGATCTTCGGATCTCCGAACCAGGCCCAGCAGGCGCCGGCGGCAATCAACGCGAACATGATCCCGTTCAGGGAGCCCACCGTCATTTCCTTCATCACAAACTTGAAGGCGTTGGTGGAACTCAGCTCACGCATGGACAAAGCCCGCACAGCGACGGTCAGGGTCTGGGTTCCCGCATTGCCGCCCATGGAGGCAACGATCGGCATCAGAACCGCAAGGGCGACGATCTTCTCGATCGTGGTCTCGAAGGCTCCGATCACCCCGGAGGCGACAATCGCCGTCATCAGATTGACCGCCAGCCAGGAGAACCGGCTGCGCGCCGTGCTGAACAGGCTGCCATGCAGATCGTCGTTCGCCACACCACCGAGGCGCAGGATATCTTCCTCCGCTTCCTCGTTCATGACTTCGACCACGTCATCCACCGTGATCATGCCGATCAATCGGCCGGCCGCGTCCACCACCGGTGCGGAGACAAGCCCATACTGCCGGAACAGCATGGCAACGTCTTCCTGGTCCATCACCACCGGAACGGTGTGAAAGTCGGTCCGCATGACATCCTCGACCAGAACCGGCCGCTTGCTGCGCAAAAGCCGGCTGAGCGACAATTTTCCGAGAGGGTGATGCGCCGGATCCACGACGAAAATGTCGTAAAAATTATTCGGCAGCTGTTCCGTCGTCCGCATGAAATCGATGGTCTGGCCAACAGTCCAATGCTCCGGCACCGTCACCATCTCGCGCTGCATGAGACGGCCGGCGCTGGCCTCGTCGTAGGTCAGCCCCTCTTCCACCATTGCCCGTTCGCGTTCGGGCAAGGCATCCAGCAGACGGGCCTGATCGACATCGTCCAGCTCGCCCAGAACCTCGACAGCATCGTCGGATTCCAGCATCTGCAGGGCGTTCTTGAGGACCTCCTCGTCGAGCAGAGGAATGATTTCCTCACGCACCTTGTCGTCGAGATAGGTCAGCGTCTCCGGATCGAAATAACGCCCGAGCACCGTGACCAGCGTCTCCCGGTCACGCCCCGAATAGCGCTCGATCAGATCCGCGTGGTCGGCGGCATGAAGCGGGCGGACCAACCGGTACAGCTGACGCGCTTTTTCAGGAGCAAGCGCCTGGGCGACTTCTTTTTCCAGCTCGGGCGTCAGGCCATAGAGCTTCGACGCCGTATCGCTGTCATAGACGGCAAGCTTCTTCTCAAGCGTCCTGATGCGCTGCTTCAGCTTCTTCTTCTTGCGCTTGGCCCGGGCTTTCCGCTCGAAAGCCGCAATCTCTTCCTGAGAAACCTGCTCGGCGCCGAAGGATTCCGACGGCTCCTTGATGGGGTCGTTGGGGCCTTCGACGCTCATGAGCTATCCCTTCTTGGCGCGAATGCGGTGGTGCTCCTGCGCATCGACAACGGCGACCGCAGCCATGTTGATGATCCCGCGCACTGTGACCGACGAGGTCAGGATGTGCATGGGATAGGCCGTTCCCAGCAGGATCGGCCCGACGGACAGACCGCGACCGAGAGTCTTCAGCAGATTGAAGGAAATATTGGCTGAATCGATTCCCGGCATGACCAGCAGGTTCGCGGCTCCGGTCAGCCCGGCCCCCGGGAAAGCCCTGTCACGGGTCGCTTCGCTGAGCGCCGCATCCGCATGCATTTCGCCTTCGATCTCGACATTCGGATAGGCTTTTTTGAGCGCTGCCACGGATTCCCGCATGCGCACGGCCGATTCGAGATTGGACGAGCCGAAATTGGAATGCGACAGCAAGGCGACCTTCGGCTCGATACCGAAACTCCGGACCTCGGTCGTCGCCAGCCCGACCATTTCGACCAGATCGGAAGTGCTCGGGTTCGGATTGACGTGGGTGTCGAGAATGAAAATCGGACCCTGCGGCATGATCAGCAGGCTGAGAGCCGTGCAGCGATGCACGCCAGAGCGCGGACCGATGACGTCAATGACTTCCACCAGATGATCGCGCCAGCGGCCGATCGCGCCGCAGATACCGGCATCGGCCTCACCCCGGCACACCATGACCGATGAAATCGCCGTCGGCCGGTTGCGCATGATCTGCCGCGCCCGGTCCGGTGCGACACCGCGCCGGGCCATCATTTCGTGATAGGTCGCCGCGAAGGAATCGAGCCTGTCGTCATTCTGCATATCGACGATCTCGATATCCTCGTCCGGCTTCAGACGAAGATGCAGCTCCTCGATCTTCCCGGCGATCACATCGCGCCGGCCGATCAGAAGCGGACGCGCGATGCCTTCATCGACAATGCTCTGGGCCGCGCGCAGGATGCGGTCCTGCTCCCCTTCCGCGAAGGCAATCCGTTTCGGGTCCTGCTTGGCGGACAGCACCACCGGACGCATCACCTGGCCGGAGCGGTAGACGAACTGGCTCAGCTTCTCGTGATACCAGTCGAAATCCTCCATCGGCATGGTGGCGACACCGCTGTCCATCGCGGCCCTGGCAACACGCGGGGCGATTTCCAGGATCAGGCGCGGGTCGAACGGCTTCGGGATCAGATATTCCGGGCCGAAGGACGGCGCCTCGCCGCCATAGGCACTCGCGACAATGTCGGAAGCTTCCTGCTGCGCCAGATCGGCGATGGCCTCGACCGCCGCGATCTTCATTTCCTCATTGATCGTGGTTGCCCCGACATCCAGCGCGCCACGGAAAATATACGGGAAGCAGAGAACGTTGTTCACCTGATTCGGATAATCCGAACGGCCGGTACAGATCAGCGCATCGGGACGCACCGCGCGCACATCTTCCGGCGTGATTTCCGGATCCGGATTGGCAAGAGCGAGAACCAGCGGGTCCTTCGCCATCTTCTTGACCATGTCCTGTTTCAGGACACCCGGCGCGGAGAGGCCGAGGAAAACATCGGCCCCGTCCATGACTTCACCAAGGGTGCGGGCATCCGTATCCTGGGCAAACACCTCAAGGTGCGGGTTCATCGCGGCACGGCCCTTGTAGACCACGCCGTCAATGTCCGTGACGGTAATGTTCTCGTATTTCACACCCATGGAGACGAGCAGCTTCAGGCAGGCGAGCGCTGCAGCGCCGGCACCGGAAGTGACCAGCTTGATGTCTTCCAGCTTCTTGTCGACGCAGCGCAGACCACTCAGAATCGCCGCCGCGACAATGATGGCCGTGCCGTGCTGGTCGTCATGGAAGACCGGAATATTCATGCGGGCGCGGAGTTTTTCCTCGATCTCGAAACATTCCGGCGCCTTGATATCTTCGAGATTGATCCCCCCGAAGGTCGGCTCAAGAGACGCCACGACATCGCAGAACTTGTCGACATCGAGCTCATCGACCTCGAGGTCGAACACATCGATATAGGCGAATTTCTTGAAGAGGACGGCCTTGCCTTCCATCACCGGCTTGGAAGCAAGCGGGCCGATATTGCCGAGACCAAGCACTGCGGTGCCGTTCGTGATCACGCCGACAAGATTGCCGCGGGCCGTCATGTTCCGGACTTCGTTCGGGTCCTCGACGATAGCCATGCAGGCGTAGGCAACACCCGGGGAATAGGCAAGAGAGAGGTCGCGCTGGGTCGCAAGCGGCTTGGTCGCTTCGACCGTCAGCTTTCCCGGCCTCGGGTGCTTGTGAAAATAAAGTGCCGCTTCCTTCAGTCCCTCATCAGCCACGATGGCTCTCCCCGATCACATCCGTATCCGGTCATTGGATAGACCGCATAGCCTTATAACGCCACAGCAGATGTGGCGCCGAAAGGCAATTAAGTCATTATGATACAGAGAGAGATGGTGCGGTCGAGAAGACTCGAACTTCCACCCTGTTTCCAGGACAGCGACCTCAACGCTGCGCGTCTACCAATTCCGCCACGACCGCACATGTGGTGACATCTGAAGGCTTGCGCCTTCGGGATGCGGGGGAGTAGCAAATCCCTTTACCGGGATCAAGTAGCATTGTGCCGAAAAAAGCATGGACGTGAAAAAACTTTGATCCGGCCAGGAGAGAGATGAGCATGAAGGTCGAATGGCGGATATCCGATAAGCTGGTTGCTTACCCGGACGCAGTTGCCGAAATGGACGCCCGGGCGGCGGCTATTCGCGACGGCACGGCACCGGAACTCGTCTGGCTTCTGGAACACCCTCCGCTCTATACAGCCGGCACCAGCGCAAACCCCGAGGACCTTCTGGAAACGGAACGCTTCCCGATCTTCCAGACCGGACGTGGCGGCCAGTACACCTATCACGGCCCTGGGCAACGGGTGGCTTATGTGCTGCTCGATCTGAAATCCCGCAAACAGGACATCCGTGCTTACGTCTGCGCTCTGGAGGACTGGATCATCCGGACACTTGCCGCCTTCAACGTGAAGGGAGAGCGGCGGAATGGCCGGGTTGGCATCTGGGTGGCACGCGGCGATATCGGCTCCCCGTTACGGGAGGACAAGATCGCCGCCATCGGCGTGCGTCTGAAGCGCTGGGTTTCCATGCACGGAATTTCCCTGAATGTTGAGCCGGACCTCTCTCATTTCGAAGGTATCGTGCCCTGCGGCATCAGCGAGCACGGCATCACCAGCCTGCTCGACATGGGACAGCTTGTTTCAATGTCCGAAGCCGATCTCGAACTGCGCGCCGCATTCGAGCGCGTATTTGGCCCCGGTGGCCAGTTCGCGCGGCAGGATGACGTCACAAACAGCGATTAAAAAGCATTTTATAAAAAATTACCGTTAACTTGCACACACCAACTTGATACAATATGGTGACACTCACTCGAACGGTCTATTTTTTGAATGACGCTTCAGCGGACCAACATAGCGGACATTGTCCGCGATATGACGCCCGATGAGTGCGAGGTATTCGATCTGATTCTGAACGGTTACGATCCGTCGAATCCGCAAGACGTTGGAGAGTTCGTCAGCCGCATAGACGCTCCGGTCACGGACCTGATCCTTGGTCTTCTCGAAAAGCGCCTGTTGCAGAAGGTCCCCGCCAAGGGCGGTGCATTTTTGCAGGTAAATCCGGCTGCCGTCTGGTTTCTCGCCGCTCCGGAGGACCGAACCTATGTTCCGCGAAACTCCCAGCCTGACTAGCGTGACGTAACTGCCTTCACCATAAGTCCGATTGCACGGCGCGCCTCCTGTTCCAGACGCTGGCCCTCCTGCACCAGGTCAGCGGAAGTTACCGCCGGGCGCGGGTCGTCCGCATGGAGAAGGTGATTACGCCGGTTACGCAGCCAGAGATAATCCGGGCCAAAGCGGGCTTCGTTCTGAGGCAGCCCGTCGATGGCGCCCTGATGCAGCTCCGCATCCAGCGCCGCTTGTGCCAGCACCAGGGACGCCAGCCAGGCTCCGGCGGCAAAGCAACGGCTCATCTCGTCAAAAAGCGCGGCGGCCTGCGGTGAAAGATCCAGCCCCTCGCCATCACTCTCCCGATCGACCAGCTCCCCGATCCAGTCCAGTCTCCGGTGCATCTCGTGAGAGGATGACAGGGCACGTCCAGCGCTCTTCATCAGAGCCTCAGAGCGTCGGCCGCTGGTGGAATCCGGACTGGCCAGGCGGGTCGGCATCGTCGAAACACTCAATGCCGGTCACCTTGGCGGCAGGCGGACCAACGCGGCAGGCTTCGATCATCGCATCGACACGCTCGGACGGGCCGGAAAAGACCGCTTCGACCGTACCGTCGCTCCTGTTCCGGACCCAGCCATCAAGGCCAGCCCCACTCGCCTCGCCCACGGTCCATCCACGATACCAGACACCCTGGACCCGGCCGGAAATCACCGCCCGTATCGTTGTTCGCGGAACATGTTCGCTCATGACCAGAAACCCGTCAGTTGGTGATGCGTCTCTTGGCACAGAGTTAGCCAATGCACCGGTAAATGTATAGGGCGGCACCCTCCGGGCCAGTCCCGGGGCTGTGCCCGATTCTCCCTCTCAGCAGGGAAAACGGCATCCGTGAAATCCAAAAAAGATCGATTAACGCAACACTGTCAGGCAGGCGTTTCGCCGCCTCCGCAATAAAACACGAAAGCCTCCGTGATCGTTCTTGCCGGGTCCGGGGGGCAATGCGTATAACGGGCCTTTAATGACAAACACTCAGCCCTCGCCCCAAAGTGACGCGCCCGCACTTCGACTCCGACACCTGCTCGGCATCGAAGGGTTATCGCGCCCCGACATTGAAGCGCTCCTGGATCTTTCCGACCGCTATGTCGATATCAATCGCCGCGCGGACAAGAAGATGTCGAGCCTGCGCGGTCGCACAATCATCAATCTCTTCTTCGAGAACTCGACCCGCACGCGCACCAGCTTCGAGCTGGCGGGCAAGCGGCTCGGCGCCGACGTGCTCAACATGTCGGTCGGCACCAGTTCGGTGAAGAAGGGGGAAACCCTGATCGACACGGCAGTCACCCTGAACGCCATGCACCCGGATGTACTGACCATCCGGCACGGCGACTCGGGCGCGGTGCACTTGCTGGCGCAGAAGGTGAATTGCGGTGTGATCAATGCCGGCGACGGCACGCACGAGCATCCGACCCAGGCCCTGCTCGATGCGCTGACGATCCGCCGCCGCAAGGGCGACCTGACCGGACTGCTGGTCGCGATCTGCGGCGATGTCGCCCACAGCCGGGTTGCCCGTTCCAATATCCACCTGCTCTCGATCATGGGGGCCCGGGTCCGGATTTGCGCCCCGCCGACCCTGATCCCGCCAGGCCTTGAACGGCTCGGTGTCGAAATCCATCACGACATGCGCACCGGGCTTGCCGACTGCGACATCGTGATGATGCTGCGGCTGCAGAACGAGCGCATGGAAGGCAGCTTCGTGCCGTCCGTCCGCGAGTATTACCGGCTGTTCGGCCTCGATCATGAAAAACTCTCGGTCGCCAAGCCGGACGCTCTGGTCATGCACCCGGGACCGATGAACCGGGGCGTCGAGATTGATTCGGACGTTGCCGACGACATTGACCGCAGCCTTATCCGCGAGCAGGTCGAGATGGGTGTTGCCGTCCGCATGGCCTGCCTTGAAGTGTTGGCGGAAGCGCAGATCGAACCGTGGGCGAAAAACCAGTGAGCCGTACTCTTTTCAAGAATGCCCGCCTGCTCGACCCGGAATCCGGGCTGGATACGCAGGGCGCCATGCTGGTGGACGGAGCCCGGGTCCTCGATATCGGCCCGAACGTTTTTGTCGATGCCGTCCAGGAGGACGTGCATGTGGTCGACTGCAAGGGGCTCTGCCTCGCGCCGGGTCTGGTTGACATGCGGGTCTCCACCGGCGAGCCGGGGAACGAGCATATCGAAACCCTGGCGACGGCAGCACAGGCTGCGGTCGCCGGTGGTGTCACCACCTTCACCTGCCTGCCTAACACCGATCCCATCGTCGATGATGTGGCGGTGCTGGAATTCGTCGAGCGGCTGGGACGCGATGTCGGACTGGTCAACATCCATTCCTATGCCGCGGCCACCAAGGGGCTCGGCGGCAAGGTGATGACCGAACTCGGCCTGCTGCATGAATCCGGCGCGGCCGGTTTCACCGACGGCGGCAAGGCCATTGCGCATCCCCTCGTGATGCGCCGCCTGCTCTCCTATGCGCAACTGTTCGATACCGTGATCATCCAGCATCCCGAAATGCCGGAGATGGTTGGCAGCGGCGTGATGAACGAGGGCGAGACGGCCACACGGCTCGGCCTGCCCGGCATTCCGGCCGCGGCCGAGGTGATGATGATCGAGCGGGATCTCCGGCTGGTCGAATTGACCGGCGGCCGGCTGCATTTCTCCTGCCTTTCCACCGCAGCGGCAGTCGATGCCGTGCGCCGGGCCAAAGCGGCCGGGCTGCGGGTCACAGCGGACACCGCGCCGCCCTATTTCTCGCTGACCGAATCCGCCGTGGTCGGGTACCGCACCTTCGCCAAGCTATCCCCGCCTCTGCGCACCGAGGAAGACCGTCTGGCGGTGATCGAAGGAATTGCCGACGGCACCATCGATGCCATCGTCAGCGCCCATACCCCGGGCGACCGGGACCAGAAGCGTCTGCCTTTCACACAGGCGGATTTCGGCGGCGTCGGTCTGGAAACGCTTCTCGCGGTCTCGCTGGAGCTGGTGCATAACGAGCAGGTCCCGCTGTTGACCATGCTGAAGGCCCTGACACAGTCCCCGGCCGATCTGCTGAAGTTGCCGGCCGGCCGCCTCCGCAAGGGGCATCTCGCGGATTTCATCCTGTTCGATCAGAACCGCGCCGTGCGGATCGACCGGGACGAGCTGCGCGGAAAATCCAGGAACACGCCATTCGACGAGCGCCCGGTGCAGGGCCGCGTCGAGCGCACCTACAGAGCCGGTAATCTGGTTTTCGATATCGAGACCTCACCCGTGCCCGAGCGGCGGAGGTTCCCCGATGCCTGACCTTCTGGGACCTCTCGACTATACATGGCCATTCTATGCCTGCGCGCTCGCGGCCTATCTGCTCGGCTCCATCCCCTTCGGGCTCGTCCTTACACGGCTCGCCGGGCATGGTGATGTCCGGACCATCGGCTCCGGCAGCATCGGCGCAACCAACGTGCTGCGCACCGGTAACAAGGCCCTGGCGCTCGCCACCATGATCGGAGACAGCGGCAAAGGCGCCGCCGCCGTGCTGCTGGCCTCCCAATATGGTCCGGATATGGCCGTGATCGCCGCAGGCGCCGCCATGCTTGGCCATTGCTTCCCGGTGTGGCTGAAGTTCAAGGGCGGCAAGGGCGTCGCGACCGCCTTCGGCATCCTGCTCGCACTCTCCCCCATGGTCGGTGGACTGGCTGGCCTTACCTGGCTTGCGGTGGCGGTGCTTTTCCGCATTTCCTCGCTCGCCGCTCTCGTCGCATCCGTCGCGGCGCCGCTCTATATGGAATGGCTCGTCGACCGGCAGCATGCGGAACTCGCGCTCTTCATGGCCGTGCTCATCATCTTCCGCCATCACGGCAATATCCGCCGCCTGATAAAGGGCGAAGAAAGCCGCATCAGCTTCTCCAAAGGCAAGCCAAAGAGCTGAATTCGGCTCCGCCTCCCAGAAATCCTCCCGTCCCGTCCATGGCTAAGGCGGGAGGATCACGATGGCCAGAGGACACCAGACAACAGCAGCGCCGGACGCAGCCGAACGGCTTGCCCGGCTTCGCCTGATCCGCACGGAAAATGTGGGCCCGGTAACATTCCAGCACCTGCTTGCCCGCTTCGGCTCCGCACAGATCGCACTTGAGCACTTGCCGGACCTCGCCCGCCGGGGCGGCCGGCGGGCAAAGCTGAAGATCCCGGCTCCGGCAGACGCGGAAAAGGAAATTGCCGCCAACGAGCAGGCCGGGGGCCGCCTGCTGGTGATAGGGGAGCCGGACTATCCCGCGATGCTCGCCCAGATAGAGGGGGCGCCGGCGGCGATATCCTTGTTCGGCCATCCCTATTTGTTTCTCGAACCGGCGGTCTCCATCGTCGGCGCCCGCAACGCCTCGGGCAATGCCGTGCGATTCACGGAAAAACTGGCGCGTGACCTTGGAGCACACGGCATTGTCGTTGTTTCCGGCCTTGCCCGCGGCATAGACACGGCGGCGCACACGGGCTCGATTGAAAGCGGCACTGTTGCCGTGGTCGCGGGCGGCGCCGATATCGTCTATCCGCCAGAAAATGCGGCGCTTCATGCCCGCATCGCGGCCGAGGGCGCCCTGATCGCCGAGGCGCCTATCGGCACCCGTCCCCTGGCCCGTCATTTCCCCGCACGGAACAGGATCATTGCCGGGCTGACCCGTGCCACGCTCGTCGTGGAAGCGGCCAAGCGCTCCGGATCCCTAATTACCGCCAGATTTGCCGCCGACCAGGGCCGGGAAGTGTGCGCAGTGCCCGGCTCTCCGATGGACCCGCGCTGCGCCGGAAGCAATGGACTGCTCCGCGACGGCGCCCATCTGATCGAGCGTGCAGACGATGTTGTGAGCTTGCTGTTGAGGGGCGGCGTGCGCGAAGAACCGGCGCTCCCCGACCTGTTCAGCATGTCCGGTGCCCCCCCTCACCCCACCGGCGAGATTGACGAGAAAGCACGTATCCGGCTGCTTTCCATTTTGGACGCGACGCCGCTAGCGGTTGACGAAATCATCCGCCAATGCCAATTGTCACCACCGGTGGTCCTAACCATCCTGTTGGAAGCAGAGCTGGCTGGTGAGGCCGAGCGGCATCCTGGGAATCGAGTGGCGAGACGCTATAACCCTCCGTAATCTGGAGGGTTTTCGACGCTAGGACCGGGCCACCGCCACAAGGAAAGGACTTCCGGTAGCTCATGAAAGTCGTCGTTGTCGAATCGCCGGCCAAAGCCAAAACGATCAATAAATACCTTGGCAGTGATTACAAGGTGCTCGCCAGCTATGGGCATATCCGGGACCTGCCCTCGAAGGACGGATCCGTCGATCCGAACGACGATTTCGCCATGATCTGGGAAGCCCAGCCCCGGGCGGAAAAGCAGATCAAGGAAATCGCCAACGCTGTCAAAGGCGCCGAAAGTCTGTTTCTCGCGACTGACCCGGATCGCGAGGGTGAAGCGATTTCCTGGCATGTCCAGAACGTGCTTTCGGACCGCAAGGCCCTTAAGGGCGTCGACGTGAAGCGCGTGGTCTTTCACGAGATCACCAAGCGCGCCGTGCTGGATGCCATCGATAATCCGCGCGAGCTCGACCAGGATCTGGTCGACGCCTATCTGGCCCGCCGCGCCCTCGACTATCTGGTTGGGTTCACGCTGTCGCCGGTGCTCTGGCGCAAGCTGCCCGGATCGCGTTCCGCCGGCCGGGTGCAATCCGTTGCCTTGCGCCTGATCTGCGAGCGGGAAGCCGAGATCGAAGCCTTCCGGTCAGAGGAATACTGGACCATCGATGCTGCGTTCCGGACCAAGGAGCGCAAGAATTTCACCGCCCGCCTGACCCATCTCGACGGCGAGAAGCTGCAGAAATTCTCCATCAATACCGAAGAAGCAGCCAAGGCTGCGGTCGACCGCATCAAGGGCGGGACCTACTCGGTCCGCTCTCTGGAAAAGAAGCAGACCAAGCGCAATCCCTTCCCGCCCTTCACCACCTCGACTTTGCAGCAGGAAGCCTCACGCAAGCTCGGCTTCGGCGCGTCGCGCACCATGCAGCTCGCGCAGAAGCTCTACGAGGGTATTGATCTCGGCGGCGAGACGGTCGGCCTGATCACCTATATGCGTACCGACGGCGTACAGCTCAGCCAGGATGCCGTCTTCGCCATCCGCGACGATATCGGCAAGAATTTCGGCGACCGGTATCTGCCGAACAGCCCGCGGATGTACAAGAACAAGTCGAAGAACGCGCAGGAAGCCCACGAGGCGATCCGGCCAACCGATGTGCGCCGCCACCCGCGCGAGATGGCCGCCCGGCTCGACAAGGACATGGCCCGGCTCTACGAGCTGATCTGGAAGCGCACCGTCGCCTGCCAGATGGCCAGCGCCGAGCTGGACCAAACCACCGTGACCATCCAGGCCGCCGACAGCCGCGCTGAATTCCGCGCCACCGGTTCCATCATCACCTTCGATGGCTTCCTGAAACTGTATCAGGAAACCCGGGACGAGCCTGCGCAGAGCAGCGAGGAAGACGAGGACGGACGCCTGCTGCCTGCCGTGAAGGAAGGCGAAGCGCTGGCCCATGACGAGCCCAAGGCGGAGCAGCATTTCACGCAACCGCCGCCGCGCTACAGCGAAGCAAGCCTGGTGAAGGGGCTTGAGGAACTCGGCATCGGCCGGCCCTCGACCTATGCCAGCATCCTGCAGGTTTTGCAGGACCGGAACTATGTCATTCTCGACAAGCGCCGCTTTATTCCCGAAGACCGGGGACGGCTGGTCACTACCTTCCTGTCCAACTTCTTTACCCGCTACGTGCAATACAACTTTACGGCGGAGCTGGAAGACGCCCTCGATAATATCGCCGAGGGTACAATCGCCTGGAAAAAGGTCCTGACCGACTTCTGGAAAGCGTTCCATGAAGCGGTCGACAAGACCAAGGACCTGAAAATCTCCGATGTGCTGACGGCCCTCGACGAGGAGCTTGGCCCGCACTTCTTCCCGGTAGACGAAAACGGCGAGACCGTTCGGGCCTGCCCGACCTGCAGCGATGGCCGTCTCGGCCTGAAACTCGGCAAATTCGGTGCTTTCATCGGCTGTTCGAACTATCCGGAATGCAAATTCACCCGGCAGATGACACAAGCCGGGGATGGCAGCGAAGACGGCACCGCCGATCTTGCGAACGGCCCGAAGATCCTCGGCAAGGATCCGGCGACCGATCTCGATGTCTCCATACGCAAGGGGCCGTATGGCACCTATGTGCAGCTCGGCGAGAAGACAGACGAGGTGCCGAAGCCAAAGCGGGCATCGCTGACCAAGGGCATGATTCCGTCCGAGGTCACGCTGGAAACAGCGCTCGGCCTCCTGGCCCTGCCGCGCGAGATCGGCCCCGATCCGGAAAGCGGCGAGGTCATCCTCGCCGGGATCGGGCGCTATGGCCCCTATCTGAAGATCGGCAGCACCTATGTTTCGATCCCCGCCGGGGACGATGTGCTGACCATCGGCATCAATCGTGCCGTTGACCTGATTGCCAACAACCCGAAGAAAAAGAGCCCGGGCCGCGAGCTTGGGGAATATGAGGGCAAACAGATCACTGTCGGCGCGGGCCGTTTCGGGCCCTATGTGAAGCACCTGAAAATCTACGCGACGATCCCGAAGACGATCACGCCGGAAGAGGTGACGCTGGAACAGGCCATCGAGCTGATCAAGGCCAAGGCGGAGAAATCCGGCGGCGCCAAGAAAGCGCCAGCCAAAAAAGCTCCGGCAAAAAAGGCTCCCGCGAAGAAAGCAACCGCGGCCAAAAAGCCGGCTGCGAAAAAGGCTCCTGCCAAGAAGGCCCCGGTAAAAAAAGCGGCCGCTAAGAAACCCGCCGCCAAGAAGCCGGCCGCGGCGGCCGGCAACGACTAGGCCGGCGGCGCGTGGCCCCACGTAAGATGCCGCCCGGCCTGCCGAGCCGCGAAGCCGTACTCGATTTCATCCGCGACAGCCCGACGCCGGTCGGTCGGCGTGAAATCGCGCGTGCTTTCAACATAAAGGGCGCCGACCGCATTCCCCTGAAAGCCATGCTGAAAGAGCTGGCGGTGGAAGGAAAGATCGATCTCGGCCGCCATCGGCGTGCGGCAGCCCCAGGCACCCTGCCGGAAGTCACCGTGGTTTCCATCACCGGTATCGACGATGACGGCAATGCCTCCGCGCGGCCGCTGACCTGGCGGGAAGAAAACGCGCCACCGGCCATCACCATTCCGCTTTCCTCCCGGACACCCTCTGTCGGCGTCGGGGACAGGGCGCTGGTGAAGCTGGAACGCACTGACCAGGACCAGTATCGCGGCCGCATCATGCGCCGCCTGGAAAGCTCCGGAGAACGTGTCGTCGGGCAACTCCGGCGGGAAGGCAAAGGCTACCGGATCGTCTCATCGGACCGCAGGGCCCGCAGCGACTACGTGGTGGAACCGGGGGGACTCTCGGAGGCGAAACCCGGCGACCTGGTGGTGGCCGAGATCCTGCCGCGCGGGCGGATGGGCCTGCAGCATGTCCGGATCACCGAAGTGCTGGGCGACGCCAATGCCCCGCGCGCCGTCAGCCTGATCGCCATAGCAGAGCATGAGATACCGACCGTTTTCCCCGACGCCTGTATCAGTCAGGCGGAAACGGCGAAACCGGTCACCCTCGGCAAGAGAACCGATCTCAGAGCCATCCCGCTCGTCACCATCGACGGCAGCGATGCCCGCGATTTTGACGATGCGGTCTTTGCCGAAGCCGATAGCGATCCGAAAAACCAGGGCGGCTATCGCATTCTCGTCGCCATTGCGGATGTGGCTCACTATGTCCGCCCCGGCGACCCGCTGGATAATGAAGCGCGCAAGCGCGGCAACTCGGTTTACTTCCCCGACCGGGTCGTGCCGATGCTGCCGGAAGCCCTTTCGAACGGGCTTTGCTCTCTCCGCCCGAACGAAGATCGCGCCTGCCTCGCCGTCGAGATGGTGATCAATGCCCGCGGACAGAAGACCAGCCACAAGTTCATGCGCGGCCTCATGCGGTCCACAGCGCGTCTGACCTACGAGCAAGTGCAGGCCGCCGCCGATGGCACGGCTGAGAACGATGTCGTACCGGAAGGCGTCATAGAGCCGCTCTATGGTGCATATCGCCTTCTGCTCGCCGCCCGCACACAGCGCGGCGCCCTCGATCTCAATCTGCCGGAACGCAAGGTGGTGCTCGGGGACGACGGCAAGATCGCATCCATCGAACCGCGCGAACGGCTCGACAGCCACCAGCTGATCGAGGAATTCATGGTCCTGGCGAACGTCGCTGCCGCCGAAACACTGGAAGCAAAAAAGCGCCCCTGCATGTACCGGGTGCATGAGACGCCGGATCCTGAAAAGGTCGCGGCGCTTACCGAATTCCTCAAGGGGCTGGAAATCCCGTTCGGCACATCAGGCGTCATCCGGCCGCAGACTTTCAACGAGTTGCTCGCCAAAGTGCGCGGCGAAGCGCACGAAACCGCCGTCAATGAGCTGGTGCTGCGCAGCCAGAGCCAGGCAGTTTACAGTCCCGAAAATCTCGGCCATTTCGGCCTGGGCCTCAGACGCTATGCCCACTTCACGTCGCCGATCCGGCGCTATTCCGATCTGCTGGTGCACCGCGCCCTGATCGATGCCCATGGCTTTGGCAAGGACGGTCTGGGTGACATTGAGGCCGAGTCCTTCTTCGAAACGGCCGCTCATATTTCAACGACCGAGCGGCGGGCCGCCGCCGCCGAACGCACGGCGATCGCACGCTATGTCGCCGCCTTTCTGAGCGAACAGGTCGGTAATACTTTCGAGGCCCGGGTCTCCGGCATTGCAACCGCCGGGATGTTCATGGCGCTTGCCGGGCTTGGCGCCGACGGGCTGCTTCCGATGAAACGGCTGCCCAATGATTTCTACGATATCGACGAACATCGCCACTCCCTCGCCGGTCGTGCGACGGGGCTGACCTTCAAGATCGGCGAAACGCTGGTTGTCAAACTGGTCGATGCCGATCCGCTGACCGGCGGAGTCCTGCTCGACTATGTCTCGGGCGGCACGTCCGGGGTGCCGGGCGGACACCGCGGCGCAGGCAGGCGCGGGCCAAAACGAAATCATCGCTCGGGACCACCCAAACAGCATCGCGGCAAGGCGAAAGGACGGGCCAAGAAGCCCCGCTGACGCCTGTGGTTTTTAGGCCTATAGTGGTCTGATGGACAATAAGTCATTGAGCGGAAAGACGCAGTTGAGGGCAAAGGTCACATCGCGGCGGGTACGAACCCGGGCCGCCATGGCGGTTTGTGGCCTGCTGCTGGCGCTGCTTGCAGCATGCGCGGCGCAGCGCCCCCTGTCAGACCCGATGGTCTTCAACCGGGACGATGCGGCCGAGGTGTTTTCCGCCGGCTTCGAAGGCATCACCAGCTTCTATCTCGAAGAGACGGACCTGCCGTCACTCGCCGTCGCCGGCCTCGCCGGACTGAGCACCCTGGATGACAGCATCAGCGTCACGGACCGGGAAGAGCTGATCGTTGTCGCCCGCAACGGACATGAAGTCGCCGCCCTCTCCGTCCCGGATGCGGATGACGTTGCCCGCTGGAGCATGCTTATGGCGGCCGCGGTCGATAGCGGACGCCAGGTCTCCGACACGCTCCGGGAGGCACCGCCCGAAGTGCTTTACGACGCGATTTTCAAGGGCGCCCTGCGGGACCTTGACCGGTTCTCCAGATACACAACCGCTGCCGCTGCCAATCGGAACCGCGCACACCGCCGCGGATATTCAGGCGTCGGTATCCTGCTGTTCGAGAATCACGGCAAGGTCTACATCGAAGAAGTCTACGAGGACGGCCCCGCCGCCCGTAGCGGCCTTCAGGTCGGGGACAGCATCGTCGCGATAGATGGCACGACGATCGATGGACTCGACGCCGTGGCCGTCTCCGATCTGCTGCGCGGCCCCAGCGGCAGCGAAGTCCGGGTGACGACGACAAGCGACGAGATTCACAGGACCGCCGTAGTCACACGCGCGCCGGTGATCGAACAGACCGTATTCTCAAGCCAGAAGGGCAACACCGCCTATTTCGAGATCCGCAGCTTCAATGAGGATACGGCCGCCAGTCTTGCCCGCAAGATTGGACAGGCGGCAACCCAGGCCGGGCCGTCTATGAACGGCATTATCCTTGATTTCAGGAATAACCGGGGCGGCGTCCTCAGGGACGCCATCTCCATCGCCGATCTCTTCATTCAGGACGGACGGATACTCCTCACCAAGGGCCGTCACCCCCGTTCGGTAAAGGAATTTACCGCGCACAACCCGGACATTGCCGTCGGCATGCCTCTGATCCTGCTGATCAATCACAGCTCGGCATCGGCATCGGAAGTGGTCGCCGGCGCGCTGCAGGACAGTGGCCGCGCCGTTCTTATCGGCGGCCGGACCTATGGCAAGGGTACCGTGCAGATGATCGTCCGGCTGCCAAACGAGGGAGAGCTGATCATCACATGGGCCCGCATGTACACGCCGTCGGGATATCCGATCGGACCGTTCGGGGTCTATCCGACGATCTGCACGGATGAAATCGAGGACCCGTCCCTGCAGCATGTTGCCAGCACGGCCCGTACAGCGGCCGCACGCGCCCGCGAGTTGCTCCGGCTACGCCGGATAGCACAGGACCTTGATGACAGCATCCAGCAGGCCTTGCTCGGGCGCTGCGGCGATCGCAAGCCCACTCAGGGCGAGGAAGATCTGGATCTCGCGCTCGCCCTGAGGCTTTTGGGAGAACGCAGTCTTTTCGACCGTGCCTTTGAAGCGTCCCTTATCGCCTCGCAATGGCCTGCAAAAACGCAATAACAGCCTCGGATAAAAGCCTCCGGATCTCCGCTTGACAGAGCCTGTTATATGGATATGTTTGCGGCCTTCTAATTCACTTTGCACGATGGGGAACGGCCATGGCCAAGCCCGCGACAGTTTTGATCAAGCTCGTCAGCACCGCTGACACCGGTTTCTTCTACGTAACCAAGAAGAATCCGCGCACCCAGACCGAGAAACTTCAGCTCAAGAAGTATGACCCGGTCGTGCGCAAGCATGTGCTTTTCAAGGAATCCAAGATCAAATAAGCATCACTGCTTATGATTTCTTGAACGGGTCGCCTTGGCGGCCCGTTTTGCATTTCAGGGATACAAATCAGAGATGCGGCGTTAATCGGCTTCCGGAATATCGGAGACGACTCGGTTGCGTCCTGTATTCTTCGCGCCATAAAGCGCCTTGTCCGCGCGCTTCATCAGGTCCTCGACAGACTTGTCCTCGCCCGTGCGCATGGTCAGGCCAATACTGATATTGACAGTGACAGGCTCGTCAACGCCATCGCAGGACACGTGGGTATCCGCGACGCGGCGGCGCAGCCGTTCGGCCACGGCCTCGGCGAATTCCTCCGACGTATCCGGCATCACGACGACGAATTCCTCACCGCCGATCCGCGCGATCATATCGACGGATCTCAGACTGTTGATCAAAGCTTCCGCGACGGCCTGCAGCACCTTGTCGCCGACAAGATGCCCGTGCGTGTCGTTAACGATCTTGAAGTGATCGATGTCGAGCATCAGGAGCGCCAGCGGCTTGCGGCGTTCAACCGCATTATCCATCAACCCTTTCAGATAGGTCTCCAGATAGCGCCGGTTATAAAGCCCCGTGAGGCTGTCTATGAGCGCCATGGACAAGGAGCGCTCATAACTGTCGCGCAGCCGGTCCTGGAAGCGCCGCCGGCGGATCTGCGTGCGGGTGCGTGCCGCCAGCTCGTTCTTGTCCAGCGGCTTCATGATGTAATCGTTCGCGCCCAGATCAAGCGCCTTCGCAAGCTTGTCGATCTGGTCGATTTCGCCGGTCATCAATATGGGGATCTGACGTGTCCGCTCCGTTGAGCGGAACTGGGACACCAGCCGCAACGCGTCTTCATCCTCGAGATTGAGGCTGCAGACGATCAGCTCGATATCTTCTTTCGCCGCGATTTCGCGCGCCTGCACGGCCCCGGCGCAGGTGAAGACAATGTTGTCGTCCCGGTTCAGAATGTTCTGCGTGTTCGTTGCGTCGATGGGATTGTCTTCGATCAGAAGAACGCGGCCAGCCCGGTAATCCATGGCCAGGCCGTTCATTCCGGTTTCGAGGACACCGAAATGAGCCGAGGTCTGCTCTCTCAGCAGCCACTCGTCGACCATGACCTTCAGCCGCAGCAGGGACCGGACCCGCGCGAACAAAGCGGTATCGTCGACCGGCTTGGTCAGAAAATCGTCCGCCCCGGCTTCAAGTCCCCGAACCCTGTCGGACGGATCGCTGAGCGCGGTGACCATGATCACCGGCAGATGCGCGGTCGCCGGGTTGGCCCGGATTCTCTTGCAGACCTCGAAACCGTCTATGCCCGGCATCATCACATCGAGCAACACGATATCGGGCGTGTCCGACTGGATGATTTCCAGAGCGTCGGGACCATTCGTAGCCGTTCGAACATCAAAATATTCGCTCATCAGCTTGGCTTCGAGCAATTTGATATTCGGCAGGACGTCGTCAACGACGAGTACACGTCCGGGCATGGCAGTCTATCCGAGGAATTTCTGAACGGTCTCCAGGAAATGACTCACTGAAATCGGTTTGGCAATATATGCCTCACAGCCGCCTTCCCTGATCTTTTCCTCGTCGCCCTTCATGGCAAAAGCCGTAACGGCGATGACGGGGATGGAGTTCAGATCGTCGTCTTCCTTGATCCATTTCGTGACCTCCAGCCCCGAGACCTCGGGCAGCTGGATATCCATCAGGATCAGATCCGGACGCTTCTCCCGCGCGATTTTCAATGCTTCCATGCCATCGCGCGTACCGAGAATATTGTATCCGTGCGCCTCCAGCAGATCGTGGAACAGCTTCATGTTGAGCTCGTTATCCTCAACGATGAGTACTGTTTTTTCGACCGACGTTTCTGTCGTCACTACGTCCTCCATCCGACCCGCTGGTTCGGGCTCACCGCCCGGTTACCCTCTATGCCATAAAGGCAGGGTAAAAAATAATATCTTACAAATGAATAAACAGTCTAAACCCTTCCAGCGCAAGACACCAATGAACTAAGCGGAGCTGGGGATGAGGCAGTCGGGGCCATCCGGTTTCAGGATCGGGATTGATCTCGGGGGAACGAAGACCGAAACGGTCGCGCTCAGCCCCTCCGGTGAGGTTGTCGCGCAGGAAAGAGTGCCGACGATCAAGGGCGATTACGCAGCCACGATCTCGACCATTTCCGGCCTGGTAAATCGTACCGAAGCCCTTATCGGCCAGACATGCACAGTCGGAATCGGCATGCCTGGCGCGGCCTCGCGGGATACCGGGCTTGTCAAGAACGCCAACTCGACCTGGCTGATCGGAAAGCCGCTTCAAAAAGATCTGGAAGACGCCCTGAGCCGTCCCGTCCGGCTGCAGAACGACGCCAACTGCTTCGCCGTATCCGAGGCTATCGATGGCGCGGGCAAGGGAGCCGAAATCGTCTTCGGGGTCATCCTCGGCACCGGTGTCGGCGCGGGAATAGCCATCCGCGGCACATGCCTTGAGGGCCGCAATGCCATCGCCGGCGAATGGGGACATAACCCGTTGCCCGCACCGATGGACGATGAACGTCCGGGCCCCCTCTGCTATTGCGGACGGCATGGTTGTATCGAGACATTTCTCTCCGGCCCGGCATTCGAACGGCAATATGCCGAAGCCGGTGGAGATGAAATCACCGCACGCGACATAGAAGCCTTGGCTGCAGCCGGGAACCCGCGTGCCGATGCCGCTCTCGGAAAATATGAAGAACGGCTCGCGCGGGCCCTCGCCCATGTCGTCAATATTCTGGACCCTGACGTCATTGTTCTTGGCGGGGGACTGTCCAATATCCGCAGGCTCTACGACACAGTCCCGAGGCTATGGGAGCCGCATGTATTTTCGGATAGTGTGAAAACCAGATTAAGCCCTCCCCTGCATGGCGATTCGAGTGGCGTCAGGGGAGCGGCGTGGCTTTGGCCGCCATCGCTTTAGAGAATGGCCGGCCGCGATGGCCGCAACGGGGCAATGAGCATGACCGAGCATGCATCCGATAGCCCGGTTTTATGCCGGGATTGTTTTGCCTGGCTGCCAGGGACAGTCATGCATGGAGATGCACGCTGCCCGAAATGCGGCTCGCCCCGCATGATCGGCCATCCCGAGCTTCGCGCCCTTGCCATCGCCCATATCGATTGCGATGCATTCTATGCCACCGTGGAGAAGCGCGACAATCCCGAGCTTCGCAGCAAACCGGTGATCGTCGGGGGCGGACGCCGGGGGGTGGTCTCCGCCGCCTGCTATGTCGCCCGAACCTATGGCGTCCGCTCCGCGATGCCGATGTTCAAGGCACTCCAGGCCTGTCCCAATGCCGTCGTCATCAAGCCCGACATGCAAAAATACAGTCGTGTCGGCAAGCAGATCCGCGAGTTGATGTTGTCCGTCACCCCGATGATCGAGCCGATCTCCATCGATGAGGCGTTTCTCGACCTCACCGGAACCGAGAGACTGCACCATGCGCCGCCTTCGGAGACCCTGTGCCGGCTCGTCGCCCGGATAGAGAAGGAGACCGGGATCACCGCGTCGATCGGGCTCAGCTACAACAAGTTCCTGGCCAAAGTGGCTTCCGATCTGGACAAGCCCCGGGGCTTTGCCATTGTCGGCCAGGAGGAGGCCCCCGCTTTCCTGAAGGGTCGCCCCGTCACCACGATCTGGGGCGTGGGACGGTCCCTGCACGAAAAATTGCGGAGCGACGGCATCGAAACCGTCGGCCATCTGCAGGGTATGGAAGAAGCCGCCCTGATCCGCCGCTATGGCAGCATCGGCGCACGCCTGGCCCGTTTCTCACACGGCCGGGACGACCGGAAGATCGAGCCTCGGTCACCAGCCAAGAGTGTCTCCTGCGAGACCACTTTCTCTGATGACATCTCGAATTTTGATGAACTCGACCATATTCTCTGGAGCCTTTGCGAGGAGCTCTCCTCCCGCCTTAAAACCAAAGCCCTCAGCGGCAGAACCATTGTATTGAAACTGAAGACGGCGGATTTCAAGGGCATCACCCGGCAGGTCCATCACCATGGCTCCACCCAGATGGCGGACACACTCTACCGGGCCGGCAAGCGCCTGCTCGAACGCGAAACCGATGGCCGTAAATTCCGACTGATGGGCATAGGGGTTTCCGACCTGACCGATCCGGACGGGGCAGACCTGCCCGATCTGGCGGACCCTGGGATGGAGCATCGCCGGAAGGTGGAACACGCCATGGACGCCGTCCGGGCGAAACTCGGCACGAAGGCTATCGAGAAAGGCCGCAGCTTCAAGAAAGCTGCCGAGAAGCAGGGTATCAGCGCCCGCATGTCCGAAGAAAGTGACAGCGATAGCTGAACGGGCGGGATACTCCTCCTGTCAACAGCCACCCGGTTTGAAACGCTCCAGACGCTCCAGCGCGACGTTCACCGTGAATTCCTTGAAATGAATTTCAAGCCGGCGGGCGATACCGTTTTCGTGCAGATCCACGGCAAGTTCGTAATCCGGTGACTCTGTCTTGTTTTCCGGTCCATAGAAGGCCAGCCTGACCGGCCAGTAAGGCCCGGAGATCAGCGGATCCTCCTCCCCCTCGGGAACAACCTTCAGGCCGATGGCGGCGGAAACAAACCCTGCCGGCTCAAATTCCGAGCCGTCAAACAGCGATGCCGAAAAGAACTTCTCGCCGTTCGCTATTTTCTCCAGCAGGGCAATGGTGTGCTGGCTTGGGAACATAACGTCGGACGGCAATTCCATCTCGACCTGCTCCGGCTCCGTGAAGCCTGCCGTGACCGAGCCGGACGAAGACCGCTGGGCCAGACCTTCCAGGGCTTCGCCGCCACCGGCGCCAAAATCCTTGTTCACGATGAACCGGAATGATGAGCCGTCCTTGGCCTCCCAGGTCGTCATGGTGGAATCGACGCTGTGCGCCATCCCCTCGGCATTTTCCAGGATCATCAGATTTCGTTGATTGATCGCCCAGCCATCGCACGTATCCCGCCACTCGAAGGCCATCTTCCCGCCCACGGCAACCACATCGGTCCCTCCGGGCGTGCCCTTCAGGGAAAGCCGGTAAAGCGCCTTGTGCGGTACAATCTGACCCACGGCAGCCGCCGAAGCCGGCATCGGTCCGGGCATCTGCATCGCGGCAACAACACCGAAAAGCAATGCGGTCAGTTTAAGAACAGGTTTCAAACGGCCCTCCTTCAGGTTTGCGGAGCCCGGCATTAATGCCACGGAGAGGACCCGGCACAGCTTGCCCCGTACCCGGCAAATCCTTCCGCCTCTCCACCAATATGGCCCGGCGCCCGGAAATTGTAACCGGCCACGGATAAAATTTTACGCTTATTTTCAAAGACTTCTAAAAAATATCCTGTCTGGCACACCCCATGCACTCCTTGGTGGCGTGAAACAACAGACAGGTGGTGTGACATGCCGAACCTCATGCACCCGCAGACTCAGGAACTGGAAGACACGGGCTTGACGAACGCTTTCGCAAATCTTGATGTCGGCAACCTTCTCTCCCGGATGCCGGCGGATATCGCGAACAGGGCTTCTCAGATCGTTAAAGACGAAGATCTGAATGACACTGAAATCGCGCTGCGTCTCGCCATGATCGCCATGACGGAAGCGGAGAACCGCATCGCCCGTCAGGAAAAGCGGATTGCATTCCTCGAAGGTCTGTCCGTCACCGATGAACTTACCGGGCTGCTGAACCGGCGCGGTTTCAGCGACCGCCTGCAGAGCGCGCTCGCCGCGGCGAAACGTCAGGGATTGACCGGCGCAATGTTGCTGATCGACCTCGACAAGTTCAAAGCCGTCAACGACACCTACGGCCACATGGCTGGCGACGCACTTCTGGTCACCGTCGCGCGCATTCTCCAGTCTCGGACCCGCGAGACCGACAGCATTGCGCGTCTTGGTGGCGACGAGTTCGCGGTCATCATGCCGGGAGCTGACGACGACGAAGCCGCTGCACGCATTGCAGCGCTGGACGAAGAACTGAATACGCGGACCCTGCAGTGGAACGGGTCCTCCATCCACCTTCACGCGAGTGTCGGTCACGACGCCTACAGTCAGGACGACACCGAAACCGAATTGCTCGACAGGGTCGACCGCGCAATGTACGCGCGGAAGCAAAACAGTCCGTTTACGGCGCTGTAATCGCCCCTGCCTTGCAACCTACTTGTCGATACGGGCATTTGCCTCCTCTGTCGGCAAGCACCCAGAGCAAACCTAAGGGAGCTGAGCAATCAGCTCCCTTTTTTTCGTTCCGCCAAGACGCCTCCGGTTGCCCGGCGGAACGGAAATGCCTAGGTTCTGCCTGACGACGACAGCGTGTCTCCACCAGTTGCAGCCGTTCATTCCGATGCATCGATAGGAACAAGCCGCATGGCTTATCTCTTTCTCGCCCTCGCCATTTTCGCCGAAGTGATCGGCACAATGGCCCTGAAGGCGACAAACGGTTTTACGGTCATTCTACCGTCCGCCATCGTTCTTGTTGCCTACACGGCAGCCTTCGTCCTGCTCAGCTTTTGCCTGCGCGAAATTCCCGTCGGTATCGCCTACGGGATATGGGCTGGCATCGGGATTGTACTGGTGACCGTGGCCGGAGCCGCAATCTACAAGCAGATCCCGGACTTCCCGGCCATTATCGGACTGCTGCTGATCGTTGCCGGTGTCACGGTTATTCACGTCTTCTCAAAAACCACCGGGCATTAAAAAACACCCGGTCAAGGAACCGGGTGTGGTTTCAGATCAGAAAAACGGAAGAGGAGCGGACGCTGGCACGGCTCTCCGGGTCAATTCGTGACTTTAGCCGCCCAGGCTTTCTTGCCGGAAACCGGTCCGAGCGCGGATGCCATGGCGATCGCCTCCCGGCCCGTGAAGGGGCCGACAGCCACACGATGCCACATGTTGCCTTTGAGCCGCACGGACATGATCACCGGCGTCTGAATCACGCTGGCAGTCGACTCTATCGGGGCGAGCATCTCTTTAAGATGCTCCGCGCGCGCCAGATCCCGGAAAGACCCCAGCATCACGAAGTGATCCGCAAGATGCGCCATCCCCTGTTCCGCCATCCGGCGTGAACCCGGCTTCTGCACGGGCAGAGCCATCGTCTCTGCCGCGCTGGCTTGCATACCGGTGGCGGCGGAGGCAGTGGCAGTGGCGACAACAGGCGCAGCCACATCCGGCACCACTGACCAGCTGGGCAGTTGAGACGATTGCAAATCCAGCGGGGTATCGACGGAAACAACACGCTGCAGCTCAATTGGCTTCAACGAATGCCTCCCGTCCACGGGGGCAAACCCGGAGAGAGTCAGATCGTTAAGCGGCGCCAAGCCCTCGCTGATGGCGGAAGGGGCTGCGTTCAGGTTGCCTTTTTTCTCAACCGCCGCAAGCAGCGCTGCGGAAGAACCTGTATCCGCATCTTGCGTCCCGACGCTGGAATCCGTTCCGAACAGCGACGCAGTCATGATCGTCGTTCCGGACATCGTACCTTTGGGAATCGACTCCCGGTCCACCCAGTCGTCGGCATCGCCCGGGTAATACGCCACGAGCTCCGTCATGGGCTTGGAACTCTCGTCATCATAGGCGCGGCACGGCTGGTCGCCGAAAACAACGCGCAACATCGAGCAGTCTTCATCGGCGGCAGCGGAAATGACGTAATCGGACGGCGTTTTCCCGGTGGCAAAAAGCGCGAGACCGGAAAAACCAGTCGTTGCCAGACTGATGGCAGGAGGAATCACCGGAAGGCACCCACACAACAGCACTGGTAGCATTGCCGCCACGAGACCGCGCCGCATATCGATTTCCCTGCAAAAAATCAAAGACTTATAGAGCGTAACTCTACCTGCAACTCAAAAAATAGGCAACCCTCGCAATTTACGTCTAATTATCGCTCCGTTTCCGATCCTTTATGCGCTCAAATCGGGAAGCTGTTTTGGCTCAAAGGCAGCATTCCGCTATACGGGTTTTCCGTGTATTGAAATCCTCATGACTGTTATTACCGATACCGATGCGCTCTCCGCCGTCTGTGCCGAGTTCGCCAAAGAGGACTTCGTGACAATCGACACGGAGTTCATGCGTGAAAAAACCTACTATCCCCAGCTCTGCCTGGTTCAGTTAGGGATCGACGAAAAGGCTGTCGCCATCGACACCCTGGCGGAAGGGCTTGATCTCGCGCCGCTTGTCGATCTGCTGAAAAACAGGGATGTGCTGAAGGTCTTCCACGCCGCCCGGCAAGATCTGGAGATTTTCTACCATCTTTGCGGAGAGCTCCCGGCGCCGGTTTTCGACACCCAGGTCGCCGGCATGATCTGTGGCTTCGGCGACTCAGTCTCTTACGACAAGCTGGTGCAGAGCCTGACAGGCGTCCAGCTGGACAAGAGCTCGCGGTTCGCTGACTGGTCCCATCGCCCTCTCAGCGAGAAGCAGATCGGCTATGCCCTGGCCGACGTCATCCACCTCCGGCCGGTCTACCGTGCCCTGGTGGACAGCATCGAGAAATCCGGCCGCGCCGAATGGATTGCCGAAGAAGTCGAGAAAATGTCCGAGCCGGCACTATACGACCCGGATCCCGACACCGTCTGGCAGCGCCTCAAGGTCCGCAGCGGGAAACCCAAATTTCTTGCCGTATTGCAGCAGATCGCGGCATTCCGTGAACGCGAGGCACGGCAGCGGGACGTTCCGCGCAACAGGATCCTGCGCGACGATGTTCTGATGGATATCGCTGCCCATGCGCCGACAACACCCGAAGAGTTGGCCCGCACCCGGACCTTCAATGCGCAGGTTGCGAATGGCCGCCTGGGTCAGGAGATCATCAAGGTCGTCAGCAAGGGCCTGTCCCTGCCGAACGATGCCTGCCCCAAACTGCCGACCAAGAACGACAAGCGTGAAGCGCCGGGTCCGATCGTCGAGCTGTTGAAGGTGCTGCTGAAAATCCGCTCTGACGAAGAGAAAGTTGCCGCCCGCCTGATTGCAAATACCGCCGACATCGAAAGCATCGCCCTGGATGACAACGCGGATGTCCCTGCCCTGACCGGCTGGCGCCGTGACCTGTTCGGCGCGGATGCGATCAATCTCAAGCACGGCCGGATCGGACTGACCGCGGAAGCCGGAAAAATCAAATTGATGCGTCTCTGACAGAGACGCATCGGCCTTCTCCGGCCGCTTAATGTTCGATCCGGATTTCCTGACCAAGCGCTTCCGAAAGCGCCGCGATCCGCCGCGTCACCACGTCACCGGCAAGCCCGCCCTGATGGCCGTGCATGCTGATGACGAAGCCGCGCTCGCCGACCATGTCCCGCTCCCGCTCAAGACGGGCACTTTCGAGCAATTCCGTCGCGCCGCCTGAAAGCGTCAGCGCAAGCCGCAAGGCAAGCCCGACCCGATAGGCTAGGTCCCGGCGACGGAGCGACAGCAGTTTGCGGACCCGCTGCCCCCCCTCCTCTTCAATCCCGCCGGTGTAACGGGCAAGGATGGCATAGGCGAGGAACACCCGGTCGGCATGGTTCATCCCGACGACAGGAAGCCTCAGCACCCGGATGAAGGCATGCTCACCCCGGTAGCTCGGGTGCTCGCCCCAGGCAAAATCGCTCAGAATGCATGCGGCCCGGATCAAGCGCTGCTCCGATGCGGGAACATCCTCGAAAAACGGTGCGATCCAGCGTTCCAGAACTTCCGGATGGGGGCTGAACCTGCTGCTCTTCCGTGCGATATCCATGCAGCTATCGACCAAAGGATCGCGAGACTGCTCCCCTTGCGGCAGGCGGTCATAGAGACAGCCCTCACGCAAACCGAAGGAGGAGAAGACAACCTGCCGCGCGCGGCCAAGCTCGATGACCCGCTTCAGAACCAGTGCGGTCACGGGAAGTTTTTCGACACGGCGCTTCGAGACCGCATCAAGCGCCCGTAAATCCTTCCGGCCCATCCGCGTGATCTCGTCGAGGAAGCGAACAGCCTCCTCGGCGCCGATTGCATAATGATGGATAACAGCCAGCGGATAGTCCGTCAGTTCCATGTGGGCACGCGCAAGGCTACGCCAGGCACCACCAACCGCGAACAGATCGCGATCCGCCATTGCGTCAAGCCAGAGCACGCCGCTCAGGGTCGAGTCGATCTTGTCCGTCAGCTCGTCCCTGTTCTGCCGGGTGAGCTCACCGAGCCGGAGCGGGCCGAGGGGCGTCGTCTCGAAACGGCGGGCCTTGTTATCCCGGACATCCACCAGCTCAAGGCTACCGCCGCCAAGATCGCCGACAATGCCGTCCGCATCAGGGAACGCGCTGATCACCCCAAGCGCGGAGAGCCGGGCTTCCTCGTCGCCTGACAGAACCATCACGCGGATGCCGAAGCGGCTTTCAATCTCGGAGACGAATTCAGCACCGTTCCGGGCATCGCGCACGGCCGCCGTCGCCAGAACCCTGACCTCCGCGACCTGCATGCCCCTGGCTATGGTGAAATAGCGCTCCAGATTTTCCATCGCCGAGCGGACGCCCTGCTCGGAGAGATGACCGGTTTCCTGCAATCCGGCGCCAAGACCGCAGAGGGCCTTCTCGTTGAAAAGAGGGATCGGCATACGGCCGTCGCCTTCGAAAACAACCAGCCGTATGGAGTTGGAGCCGATATCAAGCACGCCGACGAGACCACTCCGGTCTGTACCGGAGTTGGAGATCCAGTCGTCTTGAGAAAAGGAAACCGACAAACTTTATTCCGAGCCGCTCAACTTCTTGGGCATCTCATTCGACCGCTTCAGAGCACTGCCGCGGCCGGACAGGCTCGGATTGGTCATGAAATATTTATGTGCCGAGAACGCTCCCGCACCGGCAGCGACCCGAACATAGTGACCATCGGGTTCCGCGATCCAGGAATTGGTCTCGTCCTTCAAATTCGCCACCATGATCTGATCCAGAACCTGGCGGTGAACCGTCCGGTTTTCAATCGGGACGAAATGCTCGACCCGGCGATCCAGATTACGTGTCATCCAGTCAGCGGAGGACATGTACACTTTCGCCTGATCGGAGGGAAGCTTCCGGCCATTGCCAAAGCAGAAAATCCGCGAATGCTCAAGGAACCGGCCCACGATGCTGAGAACGTGGATGTTCTCGGACAATCCCGGCACGCCTGGACGCAGACAGCAGATGCCGCGGATCACCAGCTCGATTTTGACGCCCTCGTTCGAGGCCCGGTACAGCATGTCGATCAGATCCGGATCGACCAACGAATTCATCTTCGCCCAGATCGTCGCCGGTTTGCCTTGCCGGGCAAACTCGATCTCCGTCTCGACCAGCTCATGCACCTTCTGGCGCATGGTGAGCGGTGACAGGGAAAGCTTGTCCATCTGCTGCGGCGTCGCATAACCGGTCATGTAATTGAACATGCGCGCGGCATCGCGGCACAAAACCGGATCGCAGGTGAAGAAGGAGAGATCGGTATAGATCTTCGCCGTGATCGGGTGATAGTTGCCGGTACCGAAATGCACGTAGTTGCGCAGGCCGTTGCCTTCACGCCGGACCACCAGCGAGATCTTCGCGTGGGTCTTCAGATCCACGAAACCGTAAACCACCTGAACGCCCGCGCGCTCCAGATCGCGCGCCAGCCGGATATTCGCTTCCTCATCGAACCGGGCCTTCAGCTCGACCATCGCAGTGACGGACTTGCCGGCCTCTGCCGCCTCGATCAGTGCATTGACGATCGGGCTGCCCTTGGAGGTCCGGTAAAGCGTCTGCTTGATAGAGACCACCGCCGGGTCCGCCGCCGCCTGGCGCAGGAACTGGACGACAACGTCGAAGCTCTCATAAGGGTGGTGGACAACAATGTCCTTGGCCCGGATCGCCGCCAGACAATCACCGCCAAAATCACGGATACGCTCCGGGAAGCGCGGGTTGAACGGCTTCCAGAGCAGGTCCGGGCGCTCGCTGACGATCAACTGGGACAGGTCCGCAAGGCCAACCATCTCGTCGAGCGTGAAGAGATCCTCTTTCGCCACCTTCATCTCATCGACGACAAAGTTCCGGAGATCTTCCGGCATGTCCTTGTTCATCGAGAGCCGGATAACGTTACCGCGCCGGCGGCGTTTCAGTGCCGATTCGAACGACAGGACGAGATCCTCGGCCTCTTCGTCCACTTCCATTTCACTGTCGCGCAGGACCCGGAAGATACCGTGTCCGGCGACGGTGAAATTCGGGAACAGCTGATCGACATGCTCGATGATCACCTGCTCGATGGCGATGAA
>NZ_CAXBDC010000044.1:0-35651 GCF_963974195.1 uncultured Nisaea sp. | reverse complement strand
TTGAAAATCATCAACGAGGCCTATACGACTTTGAAAAAGTTTCTAACTTGAAGGCACGGGAGCCCTGCTACGGATGCTCTCATACCGGATAGTCACCCACATCATTTGGGAATAGGGTCATGTCGTCAGCACATGTTTACGAGCGCAAGCCTGCGCACAATATCGAAGCGCCGGACATTGAGGTCTCGGTTCGCGAGACCTTTGGCATCGATGTCGATATGAAGGTGCCGGCCTTCAGCGAGGCGAGCGACTACGTTCCGACGCTGGACCCGACCTATCTGTTCGACAAGCAGACCACGCTCGCCATTCTGGCCGGCTTCGCGCACAACCGCCGGGTCATGATCCAGGGCTATCACGGCACCGGTAAATCGACTCATATCGAGCAGGTCGCGGCGCGCTTGAACTGGCCGTGTGTTCGGGTGAACCTCGACAGCCACATCAGCCGTATCGATCTGATCGGCAAGGACGCCATCGTCCTGCGCGACGGCAAGCAGGTCACCGAATTCCGTGAAGGCATCCTGCCCTGGGCGCTGCAGAACAGCGTGGCCCTGGTGTTTGACGAATATGACGCCGGCCGGGCCGACGTGATGTTCGTGATCCAGCGCGTGCTGGAAGCCGACGGCAAGATGACCCTGCTGGACACCAACAAGGTGATCCATCCGAACAAGTATTTCCGTCTCTTCGCCACCGCCAACACGGTCGGTCTCGGCGATACCACGGGCCTCTATCACGGCACGCAGCAGATCAACCAGGGTCAGATGGACCGCTGGAACGTGGTCACCACGCTGAACTATCTGCCGCATGATCGTGAGGTGGATATCGTTCTGGCGAAACTGCCGAGCTACGACACGCCGGAAGGCCGCGAGACGATTTCCAACATGGTTTCCCTGGCGGATCTCACCCGGGCCGGTTTCATCGCCGGAGACATCTCCACCGTTATGTCGCCGCGGACCGTGATCACCTGGGCCGAGAACGCGACCATCTTCGAGGATGTCGCGACGGCGTTCCGTCTGACCTTCCTGAACAAGTGCGACGAGGTCGAGCGGGCCACGGTTTCCGAATTCTATCAGCGCTGTTTCGGGGCCGACCTGCCGGAGACCAGCATCCGCGCGGCGGAATAGAGAAAGCAGCGCGGACAGGACCTGATGGCATCGATGGCGGACGACGACCGGCTTGAGGATTTCAAGCGCGCGACAGCATCCTGCGTGCGGGCAATGGCCCACGAGGGAGAGCTTGAGGTCACCTATGGCGCGGACCAGGCCAGTGCCTCGGGTGACCGGGTGCGGCTGCCATCCCCGCCACGCGGGCTTCCGGCAGAGGATGTCGCGCGGGTCCGTGGCGAGGCGGACGGCCTTGCCCTGAAGCTCCGCTTCCACGATGCGGCGACCCATGCCAAACGTCAGCCGTCCGGCCAGGCCGCGCTGGAAATCTTCGACGCGGCGGAACAGGCCCGGGTCGAGGCGCTCGGTGCCATGCGCATGTCCGGCGTTGCCCGGAACCTCGAAGCGGCGATGGAACAGCGGTACCAGAAGCTGGGCCTGGAAGGCGTGACCGACAAGGATGAGGTCGCCCTTTCCGAAGTAGTCCGGCTGATGGCCCGCGAGGCGATCACCGGCGCCCCGCCGCCGGAATGCGCGCAGGGCGCGGTCGATCTCTGGCGCCCCTGGGTCAACTCGAAGATCGGCGATACGCTCTCTGAGCTGTCGAGCCACCTCGAGGACCAGGAAGCCTATGCGGAACTGTCCCGCCAGTTGATCAGCGATCTCGATCTGGAAGTCGGCGACGACGGCATGACCGACGAGTCGAATTCCGAGTCCGAGGCGGAAGACGATGGCGGCGAAGGCGAGGAGCTGAACGACAGCGGCACGCAGGGCACCGCGGAAGACAGCACTTCTTCGGAAATGGTGCCGTCCGACATGGATTCCGGCGACGAGGCCGGCGAAGGTGAAGACAGCGAAGACGGCGACTTCGAACCCGGTGAGGGTGACGAGCAGCCGGCCAATCCCGGCACGCCCCCGCAGATGCAGAATGCGGATGACGGTAACCGGCTGCTGAAAAGCTACCATGCCTACACGACCGAATATGACGAGGTCGTCAGGGCGGATGAACTCTGCGACGCGGAAGAGCTGGCCCGGCTGCGGGCCCTGCTGGATCAGCAGCTCAGCCACCTGCAGGGCATGATCGGGAAGCTCGCGAACCGGATGCAGCGCAAGCTGATGGCGAAGCAGAACCGGTCCTGGCAGTTCGATCTCGAGGAAGGCATTCTCGATGCCGCGCGGCTTTCCCGCGTGGTGGTCCAGCCGGACAGCTCGCTTTCCTACAAGATGGAAAAGGATACGGACTTCCGGGATACGGTCGTCACCCTGCTGATCGACAATTCGGGCTCCATGCGCGGCCGGCCGATCTCCATCGCGGCGATGAGCGCGGACATTCTCTCCCGCACGCTTGAGCGTTGCGGTGTGAAGGTCGAGGTTCTCGGCTTCACCACCAAGGCCTGGAAGGGCGGCATGTCGCGGGAGAACTGGATCCAGGGCGGCAAGCCGGTCAATCCGGGACGCCTGAACGATCTCCGTCACATCGTCTACAAGCCTGCGGATGCGCCGTGGCGTCATGCCCGCAAATCCCTCGGCCTGATGCTGCGTGAAGGTATCCTGAAGGAAAATATCGATGGCGAGGCTCTGCTTTGGGCCCACCAGCGCCTGCTGGGGCGGCCGGAAGAACGCCGCATCCTGATGGTGATTTCCGATGGTGCGCCGGTCGACGATTCCACGCTCTCCGTCAATCCGGGGAATTATCTGGAGCGTCATCTGCGCGAAGTGATCCAGTATATCGAGAACAAGTCCCCGGTTGAGCTGGTTGCCATCGGCATCGGGCACGACGTGACGCGTTATTATCGCCGTGCGGTGACAATCGTGGATGCCGAGCAACTCGGCGGAACCATGATGGATCAGCTGACCAGCTTGTTCGACGAGGATACCCCGCGCAATCGCCGGGCGGAGATGCGTCGATCCGCCTAGCGGAATAGTCGAGACTTTTCACGGTGGTAGGTGAAATTTCCCGTAAAACAGGCTAGTCTTTGACTGGTCCTTTACGGAGAGAAGCCATGCGCGCCACGCTCCATACGATACTCTGGCTCACGCTCTTTGCGGTTTGCGGCACTCCGGCCGTTGCGGAGCCGCTGCGTCTGTCGATTGTCCACGTCAATGACTGGGACAGGCTCGATGCCAGGGATGGCGCCGGCGGGGCCGCTAAAATCGCCAGCATCGCGCGCTACGAGCGGGATCGTGCCGAAGCGGATGGCGGCCTGATGCTGCTGACTTTCGGCGGCGACATGCTGTCTCCATCGCTGCTCTCGGGGTTCGACAAGGGCGCCCATATGGTGGATCTGGCGAACGCGATCGGCTTCGATGCCGCCGTGCTCGGGAATCATGAATTCGATTTCGGTCCCGAGGTCCTGATGCAGCGGCTGAAGGAAGCCAAGTATCCGGTTCTCGGCAGCAACATTTCCTACAAGGGCAAACCCGGTTTCCCCGGGGCCGAGCGCTCGCGCATGGTCACGGCGGGGGAATACAAGATCGGCCTGCTCGGCCTGACCACGACCGATACGCCCAGCCTTTCCAGCTCCGGCCCCGATGTCGGCTTTGCGCCACTGGCCGAGACGGCGAAGGAAATCGTGGCGGAGCTGCGCAAGGATGGCGCGGATCTCGTCATCGCCCTGACCCATGCGGTCTATCAGAGCGATCTGGAGACGCTGCGCCAGGTGGCGGGTATCGACATTGTGCTCGGCGGCCACGATCATCTGGTGCTGGTGCTCTATGACGGAAAACAGGCCATTCTGAAAGCTGGCAGCCAGGGCAATTTTGTCGGGATCATGGATATCGCCCTCGACCGGGTCGAGGGCCGGAACGGGCCGGAACTGGTCTGGCAGCCGAGCTTCTCGCTGATTAATACGATCGACGTGGAGCCCGATCCCGGGCTCGCGGGGAAGGTCGCGGCCTATAGCTCCAAGCTGGACCGGGAGCTGGCAACCGAGGTCGGCGTGACCGAGGTTGCGCTCGATACAAGCCGGGCTTCCGTGCGGTCCGCGGAAAATGCCTTTGGCAATCTGATCGCCGACGCGATGCGGGCGGCGACGGGCGCGGATGCGGCGATCACGAACGGTGGCGGCATCCGGGGCGATACCGGCTATCAGGCAGGCCGCACGCTGACCCGGAAGGATGTGCTGACGGAATTGCCCTTCGGCAACCGGACGGTGACCATGCGGCTGAAGGGATCCGATCTGCGCGCGGCTCTGGAAAACGGGGTTTCGCAGGTGGAGAAGGGAGCCGGGCGCTTCCCGCATGTCTCCGGCATCAGCTTCGCCTTTGACGGCCGCAAACCCGCCGGCTCCCGGGTGTCGGACGTGAAAGTCGCGGAGACTCCGCTTGATCTCGGCAAGGTCTATGTCATTGCGGTCAATGATTTCATTGCCAGGGGCGGTGACGGATATGATGCCTTCAAGAAGGGCGTGGTCATCGTCGATGCCAGCTCGGCCCGCCTGATGGCAAGCCAGGTCATCGATTATGTGCAGAAGAACAAGGGCGTTAAATCCAGGGTCGATGGGCGGGTGCGCCGCCTGGACTGATATTTCGGGGCTGGGTCTCCGGGGCAGGGGCTTCTGGATTGTGTCTCCGGACTGTCTCCGGGCCGTCTTGCATCTCGTTCCGCTTCGGCGCTGGAGGGCGCGCGCCGTAGTGCTTATGCTACGGGCAGACTTTGGATTTTTGGGAGGATTCCATGCTGCTCGACGTACGTACCTACACCTGCCGTCCCGGCGCGATCAAAAAACATCTCGAGATTTACGAGAAATATGGCAAGGCGCCGCAGACCAAGCATCTGGGCCAGCCGCTCGCCTATATGGTCACCGAAACTGGCAACCCGAACCAGTATATCCATATCTGGGTCTATGAGAGCGCGGGCGACCGTGAAGCCAAGCGGGCCGCCATGTGGGCCGACCCGGACTGGATCACATACACCAAGCACAGCGCGGAATTCGGCGGTCTTGTGGAACAGCAGAACATTCTGATGAAGCCGGTCGATTTCTTCGACATCAAGACCTGACATGACACCGCCCGATCCAGCCGCCCTGTCGTAAATTACAGCTTCGTGACGGATTTCGGATGTTCGCGGAGCGTTCGATGCGATACCCATGGCGGCTGGATCGGGATGAATGAAGGGAACGGCCCGTGGCGAGAGATCTGATTGGCGACAATGTAACGCCGCTGGATGTGGTGCGCGATGCGGCCCCTAATGCCAGGTCCCGCCCAGGCTATACGGTGCGTATCCGTGATCTCGTGCTCAACATGTTCATCGGTGTGCATGAGTTCGAAAAGGCGGACCCGCAGCGGGTCAAGATCTCGGTCGACCTGACCCTGGACTATCCGGAAGAGGGCATCGGCAGCCATTACAGCCGGGTGTTCTGCTACGAGACTTTCATCGGCCGTATCCGGATGATCGCCGAAGCGGGCCATGTCCTGCTGGTGGAAGGTTTCGCGGAACGGATCTGCGAGCTGGCTTTCGACGATCGCCGCGTGCTGGCGGTAAAGGTCGAGGTCGAGAAGCTCGATATTTTCGCGGATGTCGGCGGCGTCGGCACCCTGATCGAGAAATTCCGCCCGCAAAACTGATGTCGCCAACCCGCGGCCACCTTGCCGCCGCGGGTTTGTGTTTCCGGTCCCTAGAGGGCCGCGTTCTTTTTCGCGAAACCCCAATACAGCTCACGGCACCGGGCGGCCATCGGCCCCGGCTGCATCTCCCGGTCCTCGAACCGTGATAGCGGGGTGACCTTGGCATGGTTGCCGGTTGACCAGATTTCGTCCGCTTCGCGCAGGTCCTTCGGGGTCACGGTGGCTTCCTCAACGCTCACGCCATCCTCACGCAGCAGCTTGATGATGCGCTGACGGGTGATGCCGTTCAGGAAGGTGCCGTTCGGGACAGGGGTTTTCACCAGACCGTCCTTCGCCATGAAGACGTTGGATGTTGCGAATTCGGCCACGTTGCCGACCGGGTCGAGCATGATGGCGTTATCGAACCCGGCTTCGTTCGCCTCGCGCAGGGCGCGGCCCGCATTCGGATAGAGGGCAGCGGCCTTGGCGTCGGTCGGTGCCTGATCGGGCGCCGGGCGCCGGCGGCTGGAGATATGGGCGGAAAAGCCCTTAGGCTCCGGCAGGGGCGACTCAAAGATATGCAGCATGAAGCGCGTGGTCGCCGGATCCGGATAGATCCAGCCATCTTCGGCCCACATCAGCGGCTTGATATAGAGTGCGGTATCCGCCGGGAACTTGGCGATGCCCTCACGGGCCAGGCGCTCGATCTCCTCGGCGCTGACCGGAGATTTCATGCCCATTTTCTCGGCCGAGGCGCAGGCGCGCTGGCAATGCCGGTCAAGGTCGGGGGCGGTTCCCTCGAAGGACCGCGCACCGTCGAAAATCACCGACCCGAGCCAGGTTGCCAGGGTTGCCGGGCCGAGAACCGGCGGGTTGCCTTCTTGCCATTCGCCATCGAGATACGTCAGCGATTTCATTGGAATGCTCCAGATTTGATTTTTAGGCTTGGCGGGGGTCAACGGACGCGCCCCGGTTTTTCGGCAGCTTAGCCCGGCCCTCCGGGCTATGCCAATGATGCAATTGTCCCGAAAGGCTGCGGAACAATTTGAGATTGGCAGGGGGCGCGGCTACTCTCCCGGCCATGACACAGCAAGATACATTCAGGTGGATTTACCACCTTTCGCGCCGGGCCGACTGGGATCGCGCCAGGGCAGCCGGTTCCTACGAGGGCTCCCGCGAGGATACGGCCGACGGTTTCCTGCACTTCTCGACAGCGCTCCAGGTCACCGGGAGTGCGGCGAAGCACCGCAGCGGTGAGCGCGGTCTTGTGCTGCTGGAAGTGGACAGCGCGGCTCTCGGCGAGGCCCTGAAATGGGAGCCGGCCCGGGGCGGGGAGTTGTTCCCGCACCTGTACGGGCCCTTACCGGTCAGCGCGGTCGCCGCTGAATTCGATTTGCCGCTGGGCGAGGACGGTCTGCATGTCTTCCCGGCGATGAAGGCGGAATAAACACACTATGCTCGCTGATCTTGCTCTTCCCCTGCTGCGTTGCTTCGATCCCGAGACCGCACACCGCCTTACCGTTCGTGCCCTGTCCGCCGGGCTTGGCCCGTCCGCCGGCGGCTGGGCGCCCGATGCGCGTCTCGGGCAATCCCTGTTCGGCCTGCGCTTCCCCCATCCGGTCGGCATCGCCGCCGGGTTCGACAAGGATGCGGAAGCCTTTGCCGGCGCCCTGAAGCTCGGTGCGGCCTTCGTCGAGGTCGGCACCATGACGCCGCGCCCGCAGCCGGGCAATCCGCGCCCGCGCCTGTTCCGCCTGCCGGAAGATGGCGCCGTCATCAACCGCAACGGCTTTAATAACAGCGGCCTGGAAGCAGGTGCGGCCCGGCTCGCCCGGCGCAACAGGACGCAGGGCATCGTCGGAGCCAATGTCGGTGCCAACAAGGGTGTGGAGACGCCGGAGAGCGATTACGCGGCCGGTGTCCGGGCCACGGCCGCGCTGGCCGATTACATCACCATCAATGTCTCCTCCCCCAACACGCCCGGCCTGCGGGATCTGCAGGCGCCGGGACCGTTGCGCGAGTTGCTGAAGGCGGCAAAAGCCGCGCGGGCCGAGGCCGTGAGCGGAGCGGGCCCGGCGATCTTGCTGAAGATCGCGCCGGATCTGGAAGACGCGCAGCTTGAGGGCATTGTCGGGGTTGTGCTGGAAGAGGAGATCGACGGGATGATCATCTCCAACACCACCATCGCCCGCCCCGATAGCCTCAAAAGCAGCAGCAAGGGGGAGACGGGCGGCCTGAGCGGAGTGCCTCTGTTCGCACCGTCGACCGCGATTCTGGCGAAGACTTACCGGCTGACCGGCGGAAAAGTCCCGTTGATTGGTGTTGGCGGGATCGATTCCGGGGCAGCAGCCTATGCCAAGATCAAGGCCGGTGCCTCTCTCGTTCAGCTCTACACCGCTTTGATATATAAAGGACCCGGTCTCGTTCGCCGCATCGCCGAAGAGCTTGGCACGCTGCTTGAACGGGATGGCTGTTCCTCCGTCACGGAGGTTATCGGCGTGGAGGCTGGGGCCACGCTTTGAACCGGAAAGGGGATTGCGGCGTTGCGTCACGTCCTGATCGTTAGCTTCTATCTGCTTCCCGCCATTGCAATTGCGGTCTTGGCACCCGTTATTCCGTTCGTGGGGTTGCCCGGATGGGGCGCGGGCCTGCTGCTGCTGACTGCCGGCAGCCTCATTCACATGGGGACATCCGTGAAGGCGTCCCGGGAATCCTCGGAGCGGCAACTTGAAGTGCTGGCACACGAGCTGGCCGTCACGCGCCATGATCTGGATGCCGCGCGCGAGGAAGTCTCCGCCATCCGGGAAACCATCGAAGCCATGCCGGACAGCGGCCATGTCGTGTCTGAGCTGAAGATTTTGCAGGGTCTGCTCGGCCAGCTTTCCGCGAAGGCGCCGGAAAAGGCGCGGCCGAAACCCTCGGATGGCGAGAAACAGAAAGCCGACGATGTCGGCCTGCCCGCCGTCGCCGCCGCATCGGGGGCGAGTGAGCCGCTGCTGCTGATCGATGATGACGAGGTGCTGACGATCGTCGAGCAGGCGCTCCGGGAAGACCGGGTCGATCTCTATCTGCAACCGATCGTCAACCTGCCGCAGCGTCAGCGGCAGTTCTATGAATGTTTCTCCCGTATCGTCGATGATCGCGGCCGGGTGATCATGCCGGAGCAGTATATTCCGCTCGCGGAATCCGCGGGCCTGGTCGCCGTGATCGATAATATGTTGCTGTTCCGCTGCATCCAGCTTGTGCGCCGTGCCGTGCGCGGGCAGCCGGGGCTCGCCTTCTTCTGCAATATCTCCGACAGCTCCCTGACGGATGTCGATTTCTTCACCGACTTCATCGAATTTCTGGGCGACAACCAGAAACTGACGCCGAACCTGTTCTTCGAATTCGAGCAGGAAGCAATCACCAACCCGACCTACGAGACCCAGGTGAACCTGCAGCGCTTGCAGGATCTGGGCTTCCATTTCTCGCTCGATCAGGTACGCACGCTGGATCTCGACCTGCCGCATCTGGCCAGCCTTGGTTTCAAATACATCAAGGTCGGCGCGCACATGCTGCATGAGCTGGCCCGGGGTGACGATCCGCAACTGGATATGGGGCGGTTCAAGGGTGTGCTCGACCGCTGCGCCATGGATCTGATCGTGGAGAAAATCGAGTCCGAGGACATGCTGCGCGATCTGCTCGATCTCAAAATCGACTTCGGTCAGGGGTATCTCTTCGGAGAGCCCCGGCCGACCACGGCCCCCGCCAAATAAGCGTGCGGCTCCGTGCCGCTGCCCTGAAATTATTTACCTCCGGAGTTTCGGAATGACCGCGCCTTTGTCTGCCTTTGCCGGGATCTCTGATCGCTATGACGGTTTCATCTTCGATGTCTGGGGCACGCTCTATGATGGCGGAAATGCATTTCCGGGGGCGCTGGAAACGGTCAAGGCTCTGGCTGAGCGGGATAAGAAAATACTCGTCCTATCCAACTCCCCGCGCATTCCCGTCATCGTCGGAGAGCGTCTGAAAGCCATCGGTTTCGAGCTTGGCTGGTTCACCGAGATCGTCACCTCGGGTGGCATGGTCGCCGATATCGTCGGCGGCAGACGGGACGCGGCATCGGCAGCGCTTGGCGAGCGGGTGCTGTGGCTGGGACAGGAGCGGTTTCCGGATACGGTGCCTGCAGGCTCCTTCACGGTGGTGCAGGATGCCGGGGAAGCCGACTGGGTTCTGAATGCGGGGCCGGAGATTTCGGAAACGCGGCTGGAGGATTTCGAGACGGTGCTGTCGGCTTCCGCGGAGCGGGGCTTGCCGATGGTCTGTGCCAATCCCGACAAGTCCGTTCTGCAGAGCGGCGCGCAGCTTCTTTGTGCGGGTGCCATGGCGGAGAGGTACGAAGAAATGGGCGGCCCGGTGCGCTATTTCGGCAAGCCTTATCCCGAGATATTTGCCCGTTGCCTCGACCGCATCGGTCTCCCGGCGGATCGGGTTCTGGTCGTCGGCGACAATCTGGAGACGGATATTCTCGGCGCCAACCGGACGGGCATCGACAGCCTGCTGCTGGGCTGCGGCATTCATGCCGTCGCGCTGGCGGAATCCGGCGGTGCGGGTGAAGGGCTCGTGTCTCTGGTTGCAAGCCATGGTGCACGCCCGACTTACTTCTCGGACGCGCTTGTATGGTGAGGAAGCGGAAGGCTAGTGGGCGGTGCCGCCGCCCTGGTCGCTGAGCGCATATTGCTTCTGCTCGATGGCAAAGCGCTGCAAGGCTATATCAAGATAGCCGGGAATTGGTTCCTGCGGGCTTTCGCCAAGCCCCGTTGCCGGAGCCGAACTCAGCGTGTCCTCTATATTGTCCACGACCAGCCGGAAATATGTCAGCAGGAAGACGCGCAATGCGGATGACATGCTCGATTCCTGCCGCCGTTCGGCCACCATGGTACAAAGCCCGTCCATGCCGATCGATTCTCTCTTGCAGATATCGGAGAGGCCGTTCCAGACTTGAGCTTCCAAACTGACGCTTGTGCGCCTATGACCGATCGTGACGTTCTTCCTGATCCGGTCGCTCCCTATTACGCGTGCCACTCCTAATGCTCCTAATTTACCTCAGCACACAACTGTATGGTTAACGTGCCGCATTTCTACTGGTAGTGCAATATCGAACGCCATCTTCGCGTGTGAGGCGTTTGAATGTCAGGTTTATCTGGCTGTCAGAGCCAGCTACCGGAGTTGCTTTGCAGAGCGCTCATGGGGCTTTATGCTCCACTTGGAGCTGACGAGCAGAAGGAATCTGCCCATGAGTGCGAACGGTGAGGGACAACTGGACAAGGTTGGCTGGCAATTGCTGCGCGTGTTGCAGGAAGATGCCCGGCTTTCCTTCAGTGAACTTGGCCGCAGGGTCGGTCTGTCATCACCCGCGGTTGCCGAACGGGTGCGCCGGATGGAGGATGCCGGAATCATCACCGGCTACCGGACCACGGTGAATGCGGACAAGCTCGGCTATCCGACCACAGCGTTCATTCATCTGAAGACCTCGGGTGAGCATTACAACAAGATCGCGACCGTCGCCCATACGCTGAGCGAAGTGCTCGAGTGCCATCACGTCACCGGGCAGGACAGCTATATGATCAAGGTCATCGTCTCTTCCATGGTGCATCTGGAGCATGTGATCTCCCAGATGCGCAAATATGGCGAGACGACAACATCCATCGTTCTGTCCTCGCCGGTGAAAGGCAAGATGATCGCCGCCGGACCGAGTGTCCGGGTTGGTCCGGCGATGCCGCCGATGTTCCTCGTCGAAAACGAATAGGCTCTCGACTTACGGTGAGTGCGAGAGCCATCAGGCCGCGGCTGTTGTCCCGTTCCGGCGTTGACGTTTGATCCGGGCGCCCAATATGGATGCTTGGAGCTGAACAAACACCGGAGGAGGACTCGTGATGCAGATGCAAACGACGAAAACCCGGAGGTCGGTCGTGGAACTTGACCGTGCCCGCCGCTCGCTTCCGTCCGGCAGACCGGCCGGCCTCGATATGCTTCGGCTGGGAGACCGGAAAGCGCCCGCAGCAGGGGACACCGCGACCATGACGGAGATCTTCAGCCGTGCTGTAAAAGGGCATGAAGGGCGGCATTGGCCGTTCATCTCATCCCGGAAAGCGCTTGACTGAAAAATAGGGCTCGCGTATATGCCCTCTTCCTCGTGGAGCCTTGGCTTCACGAAATCCAATTCTATCGTGTTGACCGAGGATTAGAAAAATGGCGCGTCGTTGCGAAATCACCGGTAAGGGTGTCCAGACCGGCAACAATGTGAGCCACGCGAACAACAGGTCGCGCCGCCGGTTTCTGCCGAACCTGCAGCAGACCTCGCTGATGAGCGATGCGCTCGGCAAGATGGTCCGCCTGCGTCTGACCACGCATGCTATCCGGTCCATCGAGCATAATGGCGGCCTTGACGCCTACATGCTGAAAGCCAAGAACTCCCAGCTCGGCACCGAAGCCCGCACCTTGAAGCGGCGCATCGAGAAGGCCGCTGCCGCGAAAGCTGCCTAATACAGCTTACGCAAGTCTGATTATGGAAAACGCCCGCGTCAGCGGGCGTTTTCTTTTGTCCGGAATTGGCCGGTTTTCGCGGGTCAGATCTTTTCCAGCCCACACCAGTCGGCGATGAACAGGGCCATGGCCGCCGTCACCCGGCGGACGGAGGGCAGGTTCACCCGCTCGTCGAAGCCGTGCACGTTCTCCGCGATGGCTCCATAGACATAGCTCGGCGTCTTGTTATAGAGGCCGTGGAAGCGCGAATCCGTCAGCGCTGTCGAGCACCGGCGTCCGAGCGGCGCTCCGAAGGCGATCTCGTGGCAGCGGTCGAGCATGGGCTCGCCCGGCGTGCCTGCCGGAACCTCGTATCCCGGTGACAGGAAGCCCTGCCATTCGATCTCCGGCGGATTGTTTGCCAGGAAGGAGTGGGATTTCGAGGCCTTGGCGATGGTCTCCGTCAGCTTGGCCTGAATGGTGGCCGGATCGACCCCCGGATACAGTCCGACGCGGACTTCGAAGGTGCACCATGCCGGGACGCTGGAAGTCCAGTCGCCGCCCTCGATCTGGGAGATCACCACATTGATCGGGTGCGGGTTGTCCTTGAAGGCCGGATGTTTGTTTTCCGGCAGGTTCCACTCTTCCTCAATCTCGTGCAGGGCCGCCCAGAGCGGGATGCAGGCCTCGATGGCGTTCTGTCCACTGCCCGCGCGGGCGACATGGACCGGGACACCCGCGACCTTGACCCGCATCCAGACCACGCCGACCTGCGCCTGCGTGAAGGTCTCGCCAGTCGGCTCCGGGATCAGCACCGCATCGGCCTTGTAGCCGCGGACCAGAGTGGAGAGCGCGCCGTTGCCGGTGCATTCCTCTTCGATCACCGACTCGAAATGCACGGTGCCGCCGGGCCGGTAGCCCGCACGTTTCAGAGCTTCCATAGCAAACAGCGCGCTGACCGTGCCGGTCTTCATGTCGCCGGCACCCCGGCCATACATCCAGTCGCCGTCGATCTCGGCACCGAACGGCGCGCGCGTCCACATTTTCTCCGGCCCCGCCGGCACCACGTCGACATGGCCGTTCAGGATCAGGGACCGTCCCTTGGGGTTCTCCGGGCGCCAGGAGGCGACGACGGTCAGGGCGTTTTCGTAAGAGACATCGACGGGGGAAAACCCCGGATGCTTGGCGATCTCGTCGGGATCGATATGCCACATATCCACGGCATAACCGAAGTCCCGCGCGGCCCGGGCCATCAGGTCCTGCGCCGACGCTTCCTGTCCTCGTGTGGAGGGGCAGCGCACCAGCTCCTGGCTGAGCTGTAGCTGCTCCTCGAATCCCGCATCCACGGCGCGCATGATTTCGGCCGCAACTGATTGTTCTGGCATGGTTTGCTCCTATCCTTGCAGGAGCAAGTATCGGCATGTCCGGACCGGAGGGACAAGCTGACCAATTTCAATAGTGTGTTTCGAGATCAGCCGGAACGGTCGGAGGGCGCGCGTGGCCCCGATGTCTCGAACAACACCCAGATCGCGGCGGAGAGTGTTAGGGCCGCGCCGCCTTGATGGGCGGCTCCAAGGGCCACGGGGACTTGTGCGAGCAGTGTGGAGATGCCGAGGGCGACCTGGATCGCGCTCATGCCGGCAAGGCTGTGTATGGCAAGGCGGGTGCGCGGGGCGATTTCCGTTGAGCGGATCGCCCGGATCAGCAGCCAGACGATGCTGGCGAAGGTCAGCATGGCGATGATCCGGTGATTGAACTGCACCGCTGCCGGGTTTTCGAAGAAATTGATCCAGAAGGGCTGGGCGAAGCCATAGTCCGGCGGCACCACATGTCCGTTCATCAGCGGGAAGGTGTTGTAGATCAGGCCCGCGTCGAGGCCGGCGACGAAGGCGCCTGCGACAGCAGTGATGGCGATCAGATGCAGCACCGCAATGGCATGGCGGCGGTATGTGCGGCTGGTTTCGGCGGGTGTCCGGACCAGACCGAGAGCGGTCCGGATCAGCGTGACCAGAATGAGGAGGGCGACGGAAAGGTGGATCGCCAGGCGGTACTGGCTGACAGCCGGGTTATCGACCAGTCCGCTTTTCACCATCCACCAGCCGATCCCACCCTGAATGGCGCCGAGCAGAAAGAGCAAGCCGAGCCGGGGATAGAGCGCCCGGCGGATCCGGCCGGTCAGGGCCAGCACCAGAAACGGGAGGGCAAAAGCGATGCCAATCAGCCGGCCCCAGACCCGGTGCAGATATTCCCAGAAGAAGATATTCTTGAAGTCGTCGATGGTCATCCAGGTGTTCACCTTCTGGAACTCGGGTGAATCCTGGTAGAGCGAGAAAACCCGGTACCATTCCGGCTCGCTCATCGGCGGGAGCCAGCCGATCAGGGGGCGCCATTCGACCATTGAAAGGCCGGACTCCGTCAGGCGCGTAATCCCGCCGATGACGATCATCAGGAAGACCATGACGGCAACGCCCGCCAGCCAGATGGCGACGGGCCGGTCGGTGGCCGCGTTTTCCGGCAGTATTGGGCTGTAGGATTGACTGGCCGCGCTCACGCCGCACTCCGCATTCGGTTTGATACCGGCGGAATGTGGCGTCAATGCCCGGAAAGGTCAAACCGGTCCGTCGCGACCCTTCGGCGCAGGGCCCCGAAGTTCCTCAATGGGTTTTCCTCAATGGGTTTTTGTCGCCACGATGACCCACCCTTCGCCGACATCATGTTCCGAGGCTGGCGGGGGCGTTGCGTCCCCATCCACGGTGGCGGCGATTACCAGGCAATTCTCATAAGGACCATCGACGGCCCAGCCGAGAGCGGAAAGGAAGGCTTTGCGTTTCTCTGCCTGGCTCTCCGTCTGGCAAATCTCTGCGCGGACTGTATCTGCCATCATGCTGCTCCCTTGCAGTATTTGCCGGTATTCGTCCTCATCTGTGTTGCGATCGCATTGGCCGGGTCCGGGCTGCGATCCAGATTGACCCGCACTTTTTCGGCGCTGTCCGATCCCTTGAACCGTGAGCGGGTCGTATCGTCGAGACCGGGGGTGTCGTCCACAAGCGCCTGCCAGCTTGCAATCTGTTCAGGCGTCATTGTGCCGGTACCCGGAGAGACGCACAGGACGACTGCGTCTATATTGCTCAGCGTCATGGTTGCGGCCTGATTGATGGCGCGTTGTGTGACTTCATGTTTCAGGTCCGGATTGGCTGCGAGGTTCTCGGCAGCACTGCCCGTCGCAAAGAACTGTTTCAGGGGCACGCTGGTTTTCGAGGGGGCGCTGAAGTCGCCGTTCATTTCAATCCGGGCAAAGGTCGAGCCGTATTTATCGACCTGATCCGGTTTACGGCCCGCACTCTTGTTCAGCGGTATCACTGACAACTCCTTGCGCTTGTAGCCAAGGCTGACGGCGGTCGGGATTTCGGACTGGAATTTGATATTGAGGCCGAATGATGTGCCCGTACCGAAGAACATCACCCGGCGTTCACCTTTGAGTTTGCTGGATTCACCGATGTCTGGGTCAGGCGCGCCCCCGGTTGCGATCAGAGCCGCATTTCCGGTTGCATAAAGCTGGTTGATCTTCGGGTTGAAGACGGAGAGATCCGACTTCATGTCGGAGACGATCGGCGGGGTGCCGCCTGTCTCAACATATTGCGGGCCAACGACGAATTCGTTGCGGTCGTAGCCGATATTTGCGTTCCCGAGAGAGGAGTCGTATCCGATGTCGATCTGGGTCGCGGTCACGAACAAGACGTTCTCTTCCCCGTTGGCGCAAGCTCCCAGGGCAAGCAGGATCGCGCCCGGAATGAAGTGCTTCCGGTATGATAAGCGTGTCATTCTTCTGTCCCCCGTTCTTCTGTACCCCATGAGTGGCTACTCCCCGTTGGCTGGATGAGACCGGGCAAGATCGATGATCGGATTGCCCTGGATCAGACTGTTGTCATTAATGGCGGCAGCCCCCACCGCGCCGTATCCGATGGTGATATCGGTTTCGGTCTCGGTTGCGATGAAAGACAGCCCGTAGGTCTCGACGAAAACCACGGTCCCTGACTCACCCCGGACTTGCCCGGAGAGAGAGGCTCCGGGGAGAGAGGTCCCGGGGAGAGAGGTGTAGAGCACAAAACGCTGATCTTCATCCGAGCGTGGCGCGTGTGCGTGACCGTCCGTTTCCGGCTCGTCTGTGGATGGCAACGGGCATTCGTTCCTGAGTGCGGCGTCCCGGAATTTCTGAAAGCCGATGCTGCCTGTTGAAGCGCCAAGGCCGGAATGAACGGCGATGCCAAGGCTCGAAATCTCAACCGGATGGAGCAGGTTGCAGGCTTGGCCGGGAGCGTCTGCTGTTGCCGTGCGAACGAGGCTGGGCCCGATCACGATCCGCCTGCCGGTGTCATCAATGTAGCTGAGTGAACAGGCTGTAAGAGGCAGCAGGACAAGCGCGGCGGCAAGTCTTCGCGCCAGGCACAGGCCGGGCAGAACATTGCAAACGCGATGGCCCCTGATTTCGATCATGCGTAACCATAATTTTCTACCAATAAGGGATTATAATAATATGATACTCGCGTAAAAATCAATTGATTTCAGGTGGTCTTCTATCTGAAGAAAAAATCAGTTTTAGCGCTGAGAGGGGGTATGCAGCCGTCGATGATCGGGAAAGCGATGCAGGCGGCGGAGGTCAAACCTCTGCGGACATGGCGCAGATGCATGGAAGATGATCAGTATTATTTAATCGATAAAATCGATTGCTATGGCAACAATAATTCATTGGATTGATTAAACTGTGACGCCTATCAGACGATTTGAAAAAATCATTGTCTGAGTGCGCATATCATGACGGATTCGTTCTCGTTTTCCGCTGTCGAAAGAATAAAAAATGCCCTCCTCGTGGGGTCGGTTCTGCCGGGAGTGTTGCTTGCGGGATGTGTTGCCGCTGTGGCCTTCGTTCTCCGGGAAGTGCCGGGGGTAAGCGCGCTCAGCCCGCTGATCCTCGCCATTCTGATCGGCATGGCCATCCGCAACCTGATCGGCACTCCCGAGGTGGCGAAGGCTGGAATGGCGTTCTGTCTCAAGCGCATCCTGCGGGCCGGGATTGTGCTGCTTGGATTGCAGCTGACCATCCAGCAGGTTCTTGCCGTTGGCGGTGCCGGTGTGGCGCTGCTTGTTGTGACGGTGCTTGCGACCTTCATTTTCACAATTGTTCTCGGGCGTATTCTTGGGGTGAATGCCGGGTTGACCCAGTTGATCGCGGCGGGAAGCTCCATTTGCGGCGCGTCGGCGGTGATCGCGGCCAATACGGTGACCCGTGCGCGGGACGAGGATGTGGCCTATGCGATCGCCTGCGTGACCGTGTTCGGATCTCTGTCGATGGTGCTGATGCCGCTCATCGGTGGAGCTCTGGAGCTGGCGCCGCGCGCCTACGGGCTCTGGACAGGGGCATCCGTGCATGAAGTGGCGCAGGTGGTCGCGGCTGCATATGCGCATGGAGCGGAAGCCGGAGAATTCGGAACCATCGCCAAACTGACCCGGGTCATGATGCTGGCCCCGCTCGTGCTGACTCTCGGCATGCTCGCCGCGCGGCGTCCTGGCGTTGACGGCGGCACGGCGGGCCGGGCGGCGGCGCAGGTGCCCTGGTTCGTGCTTGGCTTCATTGCCATGGTTGGACTTGCCAGCACCGGCTGGGTGCCGGAGGCCACGCAGCAGGTGACGACTCCGCTGACCCAGTTCATGCTGGCGACCGCGCTTGCGGCGATGGGACTGGAGACGGATGTCCGGAAACTCGCGGCCGAAGGCCTCCGTCCGGCACTGCTTGGTGCCGGGGCATGGCTTTTCATTTCTCTTTTCACTCTGGGTCTTGTTCTAATCGGGGCATGACCCTCGATCAGCTCCGCATTTTTATCGCCGTTGCCGAACGCGAACATGTCACGCAGGCGGCAACGGCATTGAACCTGACGCAAAGCGCCGTCAGCGCCGCCATCGCGGCGCTTGAGGAGCGGCATGCAGTCCGCCTGTTCGACCGGGTCGGGCGCCGCATCATGCTGACGGAGGCGGGGCGCCTGTTCGTAAGCGAGGCGCGCTCTGTCCTCGCCCGCTCGGAACAGGCGGAACGTGTGCTCGGCGATCTTGCGGGATTGCGGCGCGGTAAACTGGGGCTGGCGGCGAGCCAGACGGTCGCCAATTACTGGCTCCCGGCGCTGATGCAGCGTTTTCATGCCGCCTATCCCGATTTCGAGCTCAGTCTGGTCACCGGAAACACGACCGAAGTCGCACAGATGGTGCGCGCGGCGACGGTGGATCTCGGTTTCATCGAGGGCGATATCAGGGATGCCAATCTCTGGATACGGGAATTGCCCGGGGACGAGCTGGCTCTCGTGGTCGCGCCGAATCATGACTGGGCGCAATCCCCGCCATGCGCCGCGCCGGAGCTGAGCGCCGCCTCCTGGGTATTGCGGGAGCGGGGCTCCGGAACCAGAGCAGCCTGTGAAACCGCCCTGGCAGGGTACGGGATCGGAATGGGCGATGTGGATGTCGCGCTCGAGCTGCCCTCGAACGAGGCCGTGCGGGCGGCCGTAGAGGCCGGCGCGGGAGTGACGATCCTCTCGACCCTCGTTGTCTCTTCCTCCATTGCGGCCGGGCGGCTTGTCAGGGTTCCGTTCGATCTGCCGCCACGGCTCTTCCATGCTGTACGCCATAAGGAACGGCACCTTTCCCTGGCCGAACAGCGTTTCCTTGAGTTGACGGAGCAAGCCGGAATGGGCTCTGTCCTGTAATGGCGGCTGCCGGGAATGACGATTGCCGGATTGTCCCGGTTAATGCAGACGGAATTCCACATCCGCGGCGGTGAAGGTCGCCACCCCGGTCAGGGAGCCGGCGGAGATCTGGACCGAATGAATAGGGGCTTCGATATTCAGCCTCCAATGATCAAGAAAGCGGCGCAGGCGGGGGAATTTCGGGATGACGTCGAGGGTTTGCCAGACGAAGCTTTGCAGGAGATCGGGATAGTCAGGCATGCGGTAAAGGATCTCGGCGGTGGTCACGCGGCGCTCAAACAGAACAACTGGCTCAATCGACATAGGGCGACTCCACAGGTTGCATCCGGGGAAAGCTTGAGGTAGAACCGCCATGCATGGCAATAGATAATTAAATCAATGCATTAGCAGCGGTGTCACTGGATTGCTGCTGGCCCGCTGATCCGCGGGGCGGAAGGCCGGTCAGAAAACCGCTTGGTAATGCATGGTACGGCCACCATGTTTCGCAGCAGGGAACAATCTGTTCCTGCCCGTGCATGCCGGACACGTCTTTTTCTTCGAGTTCCGCGCCAATTCCTTGACAGTTGAAGCGCCATTCCCTACATCGTCAGCACTCGCCGGTGGTGAGTGCTAATACATTAGGTTCGCTCCGGCGAGCACTCATTGGAAACGTCACTTAGACGCTTAATTCGGAGGTTGTGGCATGAAATTCAGGCCATTGCATGACCGGGTCGTAGTCCGTCGCCTTGAAGGCGAGGAAAAGACGGCCGGGGGCATTATTATTCCCGATTCCGCCAAGGAAAAACCGATGCAGGGCGAAGTCGTCGCTGCCGGTGCTGGCGCACGTGATGAGAACGGCAAGGTACAGCCGCTCGACGTCAAGGCTGGCGATGCCGTGCTGTTCGGTAAATGGTCGGGTACGGAAGTCAAGATCGACGGCGAAGAGCTGCTGATCATGAAAGAGTCCGACATCATGGGCGTTCTGGAATCCTAAGGAAGGACTGATCCATCATGGCTGCTAAAGAAGTTAAATTCGGCACCGACGCACGAGCCCGCCTGCTGGCTGGCGTCGACGTGCTCGCGAACGCCGTCAAGGTGACGCTCGGCCCGAAAGGCCGTAACGTTGTTCTCGACAAGTCCTTCGGTGCCCCGCGCATCTCCAAGGACGGCGTGACCGTTGCGAAAGAGATCGAGCTTTCCGACAAGTTCGAAAACATGGGCGCACAGATGGTGCGTGAAGTTGCTTCCAAGGCGAACGACATCGCCGGCGACGGCACCACCACTGCTACGGTTCTGGCTCAGGCCATCGTGCGCGAAGGCTCCAAGGCCGTCGCCGCCGGCATGAACCCGATGGACCTGAAGCGCGGCATCGATCTGGCGATCGAAGCTGTCGTTGCTGACATCGAGAAGCGCGCCAAGAAGATCTCCACGACTGATGAAGTCGCGCAGGTCGGCACCATCTCCGCCAACGGCGAAGCCGAAATTGGCGCGATGATCGCCAAGGCGATGGAGAAGGTTGGCAACGAGGGCGTCATCACGGTTGAAGAAGCCAAGTCCCTGCACACCGAACTCGACGTTGTCGAGGGCATGCAGTTCGACCGCGGCTATCTCTCCCCGTATTTCGTCACCAATGCGGACAAGATGACCTGCGAGTTGGAAAACCCGTACATCCTGCTGCACGAAAAGAAGCTCTCCAACCTGCAGGCTATGCTGCCGGTTCTCGAGCAGGTCGTTCAGTCCAGCCGCCCGCTGCTGATCATTGCCGAGGACGTTGAGGGCGAAGCCCTGGCGACCCTGGTCGTGAACAAGCTGCGTGGTGGCCTGAAGGTCGCTGCCGTCAAGGCTCCGGGCTTCGGCGATCGCCGTAAAGCGATGCTGGAAGACATTGCCATCCTCACCGGTGGCACCGTGGTCAGCGAAGACCTCGGCATCCAGCTCGAAAACGTGTCCCTGGAAATGCTCGGCACCGCCAAGCGCGTCCAGATCACGAAGGACGAGACCACCGTTGTCGACGGCGCCGGCGAAAAGGCCGACATCGAAGCACGGTGCAGCCAGATCCGCGCTCAGGTCGAGGAAACGTCCTCTGACTATGACCGTGAGAAGCTGCAGGAGCGTCTCGCGAAGCTGGCTGGCGGCGTTGCCGTTATCCGCGTCGGTGGTGCTACCGAAATCGAGGTGAAGGAACGCAAGGATCGTGTCGACGACGCGATGCATGCAACCCGCGCCGCGGTTGAAGAAGGCATCGTCCCGGGCGGTGGTACTGCTCTGCTCTATGCCGTCAAGGCGCTTGAGTCCCTCAAGTCGGACAACGAAGACCAGAAGATCGGCATCAACATCGTGCGTAAGGCCATTCAGGTCCCGGCACGCCAGATCGCCGATAACGCCGGTGAAGACGGTGCGGTCATCGTCGGCAAGATGATGGAGTCGAAAGACACCGACTGGGGCTTCGATGCACAGAAGGGCGAGTTCACGAACCTCGTCAAAGCCGGCATCATCGATCCGGCCAAAGTCGTGCGCTCTGCTCTGCAGAATGCCGGTTCCGTTGCTGGTCTGCTGATCACCACGGAAGCCATGGTTGCCGAAAAGCCGGAGCCGAAGGGTGCCGGTGGCGGTATGCCGGGCGGCGGCATGCCGGACATGGGCGGCATGGGCGGCATGGGCTTCTAAGCCAGGCCTCCAGACACTTTATCGAGAAACCCTCCAGGGCATGCCCCGGAGGGTTTTTCTTTTGGCGTTTGTTGAACTTGTGCCGGTCAGGACAGGGCGGCGTGCGCCGTGATCGACAGTCCAAGCAGGAGCACGCCCGCGAAGAAAACCTGCCGGAAACGGGTCTCGGACAGGTAGCCGCGGATCTTGCGGCCAAGGATCATGCCGAGGATGGCGGGGATCAGGCCGAGTGCGGATGCGAGGCCGAGCTCCGGGTCAATATGGGCGCTGTGTCCGAGCGCGAGCGCGAGGGCCGCCGTGGACAGCATGAACAGCATGCCCATGGCCTGAACCAGCATGTCGCGGGGCATGCCGGTTGCCTGCAGATACAGCACGCCGGGCACCATGAAGGACCCGGTCATGCCGGTCAGGATGCCATTGGCGATCCCGAAAAGCGGGCCGCTGCGCAACGCGGCTCCCGGCGACATCGACAGCCGGAAACCAGCAAGCCCGGTGGCGGCATAGGCGATCAGCAACAGGCCAAGCAATGCGGAGAGATAGGACAGGTCGACAAGCCTGAGGGCCTGGGCGCCGATCCAGATCGTGGCCGTGGCCGTCAGCAGGAAGGGCCAGGTTTTTCGCAGGATTTCCCGCATATGCCCACCGACCGCTGCCTGCCAGAGATTGGTCGCCAGCGAGGGCACGATGAGCAGGGCCATGGCGCTGGGCAGATCCAGCAGCAGGGTCATCAGCCCAAGCGTGATTGTCGGTAGCCCGAGCCCGATCACACCCTTGACCGTGCCGGCGAGAAAGAAGGTCGCGGCAGCCGCGGCGAGAAGTGTGGGATCCTGCATGCGGCCAGTCTAGCCGGTCCTGCCGGCGCGGCAAGACGCAGGTGTCAGATCAGGCCAAGCGCCCGGCACTTTTCAAGGCAGGCACCCGGCTCCTTGAAAAGATGAGTCTCGAAGCCGAGTGTGCTGGCGGTCTGGATATTGGCCGGACTGTCGTCGATGAAGAGCGTGCGCTCCGGTGTGATCCCGAAGCGGTCAATGCAAATCCGAAAAATCGCCGGGTCGGGCTTCTTCATGCGTTCGGCGCCGGAAACCACGACATCCTCGAACGCGTTCAGGAAGTCGAACCGCCGCCGGGTCTCCTCGAAAGTCTCCACGCCGAAATTGGTCAGCCCGTAGTTCCTGATGCCCGCTGCCTTCATCCGGCGCTTGGCGTCGACCATCGGGGTAATCGGGCCGGGGATCATTTCCTGGAACCGTTCATAGAACGTCCGGATCAGATCGGCATGTTCCGGGTGATGCGGGACCAGGGCGGCGATCTGTTCATCCGGGCTGCGGCCGAGATCGTGCTGGACGTGCCATTCCGTCGTGCAGACTTCCGTCAGGAACCAGGCCACCCGGTCTTCATCGGCGGAGCCGTCTTCCCGGACGAAGATGCTGCGATAAAGATGACGGGGATCCCATTCGATCAGGACGTTGCCCACATCGAACAGAACGGCATCGATGGCCGTCATTGCGGTTCCTTCCGGTTTTCGGCGATTTCGAGGATCAGCGAAGAAATATTCAACTCGCCCTGGGATCCGTCCATCAGGCCCTGCCAATGCTCGGCATTGTTGGCCAGCCCCTTCAGCTCGATGCCGACCGTGCGGGCCAGCTCCAGAGCCTGGTTTGCCAGCTCGGCCTGCTCTCGCACGGTGCGTCCGGCCCGGAATTCGCGGTCGGCCATGCGCCGCCCGCTTTCCGAAAGCACGGCGCCGCCGACGGCACTGTCGGCCAAAGCCGCGAGCAGGGCATCGGCCTCGACCCCGGATGCGGCGGCAAGCGCCAGTCCCTCGGCGAGGGCCTGGACCATCTGGCCGTGAATCGCGGCGCCGCAGGTCCGGATGGCCTGACCCGAGCCGACAGGGCCGGCATGCAGGACCTGTTTCCCGAGAGCATTGAGGAAGGGCCATATCCGGGCCAGCGCCATGTCGGTGCCGCCGATGGAGATCGTGCCGCCGAGCGCGGTCTCGGTCACGGGCGCGTCGAGCCAGATCCGGCCGCTTTGCCGGACGCGGTCGGCGAACTTCCGGGTCGGCCCCGGCGGGGTTTCGCCGATATCGACGATCAGGCCGTCGGGCGGCGTACCGTGCAGCACGCCATAGCGGTCTTCCTCCGGATCGAACACCACCCGTTCGAGTGCCTCGTCGCTGTTGACGGCGATCAGGGTCGCTTCCGTGTAACGGGCGACATCCCGCGGGCAGGGCTCTACCTCGATCAGGGGGTGGGCTTCCCCGAGCGCCCTGGCTTTCTCGGTGTTCTGGGTCCAGACATGCAGGCGCGCGCCTTCGTCCGTCAGTTTACGGGCGACCGCGAGGCCGCGCCGGCCAAGACCGACGAGACCTATTCTGCGTCCATCGAGTGACTTTGGGGCTGGCATGATGCCGCCCGCCTCCTCAGGGCCGTGCGTAGCGCGCGGCGGAACCGCGCTCGATCGCCGCGGCCGTCAGCCGGTCGACGTCGAGTTCATGGCGCAGGATTTCAAGGAAACGCAACTCTTCCTGGGTTGCCGTGCCATCGGCGGCGACAACGTCGCAAGCCAGCGCATAGGCGGTCGCGACAAGGTTTTCCGGTAGGGTGCGTTTGATCTGGTCGACGGCGGCATCAAGTCCGTCCGCTTCGCTGAGCAGATCGATCGCCGAACTGGCGATCTGGCCGAAATTGCCGATTTCAAAATCCTGGAAGATCGGTAGCACGTTGATGATTTCGCTGATCGTGTTCAGCTCTTCGTCATCGACACTGCCATCCGCGGCCGCGCTCAGGACCATGGCATAAATCAGGGCGGAGTGGGTTGTGATCATCGCTCGCCTGGCTCTCTAAATTGCGTGTTCACCCAAGGATATAGCGGCTCACGGCCATTAGCGATACCCCTGCAGTCGTGCCGGCAACGCGAATGGCCGGGACCTCTGGATGAGGTTCCGGAACAAGGCATCTTCCACGCGCCCTCCCGACAGGTCTACTCTGCTTGGGAAACAAGGCGCAAACGAGGCAGATTGGGGCTGACACGATGGCGAGAATACCGGAGGATCCGTTCGAAAAGGACGGTATAGCGGGCTTTGCGAGGGATCTTCGGGCAGGGCGGACCAGCAGCGAGGCCGTGACACTCGCCTGTCTCGAACGGATCGATGCCCTGGATGGCAAGATCGGCGCCTTCCAGCATGTTGCCGCCGAAAGTGCGGTGCGTACGGCGCAGGCGATGGACGGATTGCTCCGGGCGGGGACCGATCTCGGGCCGTTGATGGGCGTTCCGATCGGCGTGAAGGACATCTATGCGGTGGACGGGATGCCGACGACAAACGGCTCCCTGATCGAGTCCGCAGATATCACCGGGCCCGAAGGCACCTATGTGCAGAACCTGAAGCGTGGCGGGGTCGTTGTTCTCGGCAAGACCAAGACCGTGGAATTCGCGCTCGGCGCGACCGGTGTCAACGAAGCGCGCGGCACGCCGTGGAATCCGTGGGATCTTGAAACGCACCGGTTTCCGGGCGGCTCCTCAAGTGGCTCCGCGGCCGCCACGGCGGCGGGTATGTGTGCTTTCGCGCTTGGCTCGGACACCGGCGGCTCGATCCGGATACCGGCCTCCCTGTGCGGTCTCTTCGGACTGAAGACCAGCGTCGGGCTGATCCCGACCGACGGCGTCTTCCCGCTTTCACCCACACTCGATTCTCTTGGTCCGCTCTGCCGCTCGGCGGCGGATGCGGCGTTGGTGCATGGCGCGACCTCCGCTATCCCGATGCCGCAACCGGCTGCCGCAAGTGCATTGCGGCTCGGGGTGCCTCGGGACTTCTTCTTTGAGGATCTCGACGATGCTGTCGCTGCTTGTGTGGAGAAGGCTCTTGCGGCGCTCCGGGAGGCTGGGGTGGAGCTGGTCGAACTGGCAGCGGAAGATCTGCCGGACCCACGCGAGAGAGAGACGGTCTTCCCGACCATTGTCGGCCCGGAAGTGCTTGCCAGCCTCGGTCTGGACCGGTTCGCCGCCGGACGGGAAGGAATGGACAGTGTGACGGCCATGCGGGCGGCCATCGGACTGGATATTTCAGCGGTCGATTATTCCCTGGCCCGGCGCAGGCAGGCGGCATTGAAGCCCCTGGCGGATACGGCGTTGCGCCAGCTTGACGGGATCATCATGCCGGCCACGCCGATGCTGGCCATGCCGCTTGCGGATCTGGAGACGCCCGAGGGGGCAACCCGCTCGCTTGCGACCTCCCGGAACACGCAGCCGGGCAATCTCTGGAGCCTGTGCGGGATTTCATTGCCGGTGCATCAGTATGGCGCGGACCTGCCGGTGGGCTTGCAGGTCCTGTGCCGTCACGGCATGGATGCGCATGCCCTGTCGATCGGTCTTGCCATTGAAGCCATCGTCGGCCGGCCGGGAGCGCCGATCTCCGCGGCCAATGCGTAATGGCTGTTTCCTGAGGGGAAAAGCGGCGGACCGGGCTTAATGCCCGGTCCCGACCTGACCGATCTTGAGATCGTAATCCGTGGCGACGCCATATTGCGGGTCCTCGTCGTCACGCTCTTCCACGAGCTGGCCGGCGCGGCCGAGAAGCGCCTTGCAGTCACGGCTCAGATGCCGGAGCTGCAGGCGTTTGCCGAGCTCGTCATAGCGCGTGGCGAGGCTTTCGATGGCCTGCAGGCCGGAATGGTCGACCACCCGTGAATTCATGAAATCGATGACCACGCGGTCCGGATCGTCCTTCGGCGTGAACTGGGCCAGGAAGCTCTCGGTCGAGCCGAAGAAGAGCGGGCCGTCGAGGCTATAGATCTTGGCGCCGGATACATCGATGCCGGAGACCGCATGCATGCGTGTCGCCGCGTTCCAAGCATAGAACAGGGCCGAGAGAATGACGCCGATGATCACCGCGACGGCGAGATCCGTCATCACGGTGACGGCGGTGACGAGCACGATCAGCAGGGCGTCCTTGCGCGGGATGCGGCGCATGATCATCAGGCTCTTCCAGGCGAAAGTGCCGATCACGACCATGAACATCACGCCGACCAGGGCCGCGAGCGGGATCTGCTCGATCAGGCCGGAGGCAAACAGGATGAAGCTGAGCAGGAACAGCGCGGCGGCAATGCCGGAGATCCGGGTGCGGCCGCCGGATTTCACGTTGATCACGCTCTGCCCGATCATGGCGCAGCCGCCCATGCCGCCGAAGAAGCCGGTGACGGTGTTGGCGATGCCCTGTGCCAGACACTCCTTGGACGCGCCGCCCTTGGTCTCGGTCATGTCGGCGACGACGTTCAGGGTCAGCAGGCTTTCGATCAGGCCGATGGCGGCGAGGATGAGCGAGTAGGGCAGGATGATCTGCAGCATCTCGAGCGACAGCGGCACCATCGGGATATGGAAGGTCGGCAGGCCCCCCTCGATGCTGGCCAGATCGCCGACCCGCGGCAGGTCCAGATTAAAGCCGATGACGATCAGCGAGACGATACCGACGGCGGCAAGCGGCGCCGGAACGAACTTGGTGATGCGCGGCACGACATAGATCAGCGCCATGGTCAGCGCGGTGAAGCCGAGCATGAGATAGAGCGGCTCGCCGGTCATCCATGTCAGGCTGCCATCTGGCGCCTTCATCTTGAATTGGCCAAGCTGTGCCAGGAAGATGACGATGGCGAGGCCGTTGACGAAACCGAGCATGACCGGATGCGGCACCATGCGGATGAACTTGCCCCAGCGCAACACGCCAGCGGTGATCTGCAGCAGTCCCATCAGCACGACAGTGGCGAACAGATATTCGACGCCATGCCGGATCACCAGATCGACCATGACGACCGCCAGCGCGCCCGTGGCTCCGGAAATCATGCCGGGGCGGCCACCGATGAGGGCGGTGATAAGGCCGACGATGAATGCCGCATAAAGACCGACCAGCGGATGAACATGCGCGACGAAGGCGAACGCAACGGCTTCCGGCACAAGAGCCAAAGCGACGGTCAGGCCTGCCAGGATGTCGGCCTTGACCTGGAGCGGGGTCAATTTTTTGTCCCCGTCATTTTTTCCTGTCGCGGACGACATAAGCGTTTTCACCGCTTGCAACATGGGAGCGCGTCTCACTCGTCTGATCTGGTTTCGGGAAGTCCGACGCTCACTCTTCCGTACCCGGACGGTTTCTCCGGGCACGCAGGAGAGAGCATCATCTGCCGCACTTATTACAGAATCGCACGATTGCCTCAACGAAATTGTGCAACGCAACATTGCATGTGTGGTGTGCGCGACTCTGGGAGCTTTTAACGAACTAGCTGAAATTAATGAACTTTAAATTAACGAAGATCAGATTTTTGCATGCGGATGGCGCGGATTGTTTTGCAGTTGCGCAAGTTCCGGACCGCTCGGCCGGAGGGGGGAGATCGAGCACAGACGCTCTCCAGGAATTCTTTTGATCCGATGGCATGGGGCGCACGTATGCGGACAAACATTCCGGAGCCCGGCCATGCGTTGCGTAGAATGCGAACATGTTGAAGAGATCATTTTCGAGCAGACCAGGTGCTGGTTTTTCCTGCCGACCTCAGATGCGCGCGAGCGTCTGCTCGGCATGCTGCGCCGCAAGGGGCTTGAGCCGGCTGGCGTTGAGGCGAACTGCATCGAGATAACAGTACCCGGCTCCGGCATGGACGGCCTTTTGACGGCGGTCTTCGGGGAGCTGAACAAGAAGGAGTTGCAGGAGGCGCGGGTCCTGACCACTGCCGGGGGAGACCCGACGCCGCTGGAAATCGGCCGGGTGATGCCGGCGGATGTGTTCGCGAACCGGGTCAAGGGAGCATGGCTCGTGGAAGCGCTCGAAGCGGAGAGCTACGACACCTGGTATCAGCCGATCGTTCATGCGGACGCGAAAGCCGGTGCGGCGCCGTTTGCACTGGAAGGGCTTTTCCGGATGCGGGACGCGAGTGGCAACAACATTCCGCCGGGATATGTCTTCCAGCTCGCGGAACATGCCGGATTGCTTTTCTCGCTCGATATTGCGGCCCGGGCCAGCGCCGTCTCCCGGGCTGCCAGGAGCGGTTACAAGGGCCGGCTGTTCGTGAATTTCAATCCGTCCAGCATCTACGATCCGGCCTATTGCCTCAGGACCACGGCGGCGACGATTTCCGAGCTTGGCCTGAAGCCCGGCGATATCACGTTCGAGCTGACCGAGACGCACCGCATCCAGGACAAGGATCATCTGAAAGGCATTCTCGCCTTTTACCGGCAAGCCGGCTTCAAGGTCGCGCTGGACGATATCGGGTCCGGCTGGTCCGGGCTTAACCTGCTGCACGAGGTGCGGCCGGATTTCGTCAAGATCGATATGGATCTGGTACGCGGCATCGACCGGGACCCGCTGAAACAGTCTATCGTCGGGCACCTGATCTCGATATCCCGAGAGCACAATATCGAAGTGGTCGCGGAAGGTATCGAGACCGAGAGCGAGGCCGACCTGCTGCGCGCGGCGGGGGCGGATTATCTGCAGGGATATCTGTTCGCCCGCCCGGCCCCGATCGAGGACTTATCCGATTATCTGGAGGCTGGCTGAGCTTTCTCACCCTGCCGCGAAATCGAAAATATCCTCTTCCTGGGCATTATGGATGCGCACCAGCGCGTCGACGGATTCGATGATGCGCTGGGCGTCCCGGATCAGATAGCGGTCCGCTTCCTCCTCGCTGACACCGGTCACCAGTCTGTCCAACAGGCGGCCGAGATGCTGGATTTCCCGGTGCGCCCGGCTCATTGCCGCCAAGCCATGGGCATTGCCGAGATGGGGCACGAGTTGCGGGTAGACAGTGACCTCGTCCTCACGTTCATGCGGGACGATCTCGTCATTGATGATGCGGTTGGCATCGGCGATATGGGCCAGGGCCTCGGCGCCCTGGGCATCGTCCAGGGCGTCCGCATGGGCCCGCAACTGATCGAGCCAGATCTCGACATCCTCATGTTCTTCAAGCAGGCGTTTCGCGGCTTCCTCGGGCAGGCTCGGGCGGCTGCCGAGACCCGGCGGGACCAGTGCCCGCAGCGCGTTCAGGATGACGGCAATATCGATGCCTTCCTGCAGGATCGCGCCGGCCACCGGTGTCAGGTAGCCGGCGGCGGCGAAGCCCATGGCGATGAGTGACAGTGCCATGCCGGCGACGATGCTTTCAATGGCGATGCGCCGGGAGCGCTTGGCGATGGCCAGCGCGTCGGCGACCCGGTCCAGCCTGTCCACCAGCACCACGGCATCGGCGGCTTCCGAGCTGGCGCTGGCCCCGCGCGCGCCCATGGCGATGCCGATATCGGCGGCGGCGAGGGCGGGCGCATCGTTGATGCCGTCGCCGACCATCAGGGTCGGGTGGCGCTTCTTCTCGAATTCGACCGCATCCACCTTGTCGGCAGGCACCCGGTTAGCCAGCACGGCATCGAGGTCGAGGGCGGCGCCGATGGTCTCCGCCGCATCCGCATGGTCGCCGGTGACCATGACGATGCGGCTGATCCCGGCTTCCCGCAGGGCGCGGATGGCGCGGGGCGCTTCCCGGCGCAGGCTGTCACCGAGCAGCAGCGCACCGGCAAGCTCGCCGTCGATGGTTACAAAGACGCAGAGGGCGGAGCGCCAGGAGGCCCGGCGCCGGGCGCGATCGACCCAGGCAGCGCGCTGACCGCCGCCGGTCGTCATGGTCAGGCTGCCGGCGGCGATCCGTTTGCCGTCGATGGTTCCGGCCAGACCCGCGCCGATATCCTCGCGCACATCGGTTGGCGGAACCAGTTTCAGGCCGCGCGTTTCGGCCGCGCCGACGATGGCCTGGGCAATGACATGGTGGGACGCCTGTTCGAGACAGGCGGCAAGGCGCAGCACGTCGTTCGGATCGATACCGGGGGCGGTTTCGATGGCGACCAGCCGGGCGCCGCCGACGGTCAGCGTGCCGGTCTTGTCGAACAGGATGGTGTGGGCCCGGGCCAGTGCTTCCAGCGCACCGCCGCCCTTGACCAGAACGCCGCGCCGGGCGGCCTGGGAGACGCCGGAGATGAAGGCGACGGGGGCGGCCAGGATCAGCGGGCAGGGCGTGGCGACCACGAGCACGGCAAGGGCGCGCACCGGATCGCCCGAAAGGATCCAGGCGGTGCCCGCCACAAGGACGGCCAGCGGCAGTAGCAGCAGCGCGAACCGGTCGGCCAGACGGATGAAGGGCGCCCGCGCGGTCTGTGCCGCCGCGACCATGGAAACGATCCCGGCATAGGTACTTTCGCTGGCGCTGGCGGTGGCTTGCAGGGTGAAGGGAACGCCCGCATTGACGGCGCCGCTGCGCACCGGCTCGCCCGCATGGCGCTCGACCGGGATCGGCTCGCCTGTCAGGGCGGACTCGTCGATCACCGCCATGGCTTCGGCGCCGGTCTCCAGGATCACTCCGTCGACCGGAACGATCTCGCCGGTGCGGACCAGCAGCCGGTCATGCGCGGCCACCTGCTCGACCTCGATGTCGACAAGGCTGCCGCCGGTATAGCGATGGGCAATGCGCGGTGCCCTGTCCGTCAGGCTCTTCAGGTTGCGCTCGGCCCGGGAGACGGCGAAATCCTCAAGTACATTGCCGCCGGCATACATCACCGCAACGACGACACCGGCCAGGGTCTCGCCAAGTGCGAGGGCCGCCGCCATGGAGAGCAGGGCAACGGCATCGACGCCCATGCGGCCCGCCAGCAGGGCGCGGGTCATGGAGACGATGAGAGAGAGCAGCACGGGAAGCGTGGCCGCCCCCCAGATCCATGATGCCGCCTGCGGAGCGCCGATTTGCCAGGAGACAAGGCCGCCTGCGAGTCCCGAGAGAGCCGTGGCGAACAGGAGGCGACCTAAAAACCGTTCTGAAATCATGATGCTTCCGGGAGCTGGATCATGTGGCCGGCCAGCTTAGCGTAAAACATGTTCCAGCATGGCAGGCGAATGCCGGGTGGCAGACTTATCAGGCAGACCGTTGTGCCTAAAGCCGAAAGATGCGGCGCCGGAGAATGCCGCAGCCGAAGCGCATTCCGGTGCAGTTAACCGGATGTTCAATTCTTCGTCCGATAAATCCTCGTCCGATAAAATGACAAAACTCAATTTTGCCCGAGGTTATAAAATGGATGTCGTGATCGCCGACGATTCCCGCGTGGTCCGGAAAATTATTCAGGACGTCTGCAACGGGCAGTCCTGGGATATCGAGATCCACCATGCCGAGGATGGCGAAACTGCGCGCCAGCTGCTTTCCAAAATGGATGCGGGCCTGGCGTTTCTTGACATCAACATGCCGGGCATGACCGGCCTCGAAGCCTTGGCCCATGCCAGGCGGAAGGGCAGCAAGATCGTCTCGGTGATCATGTCGTCATCGGACGGTTTCGCCTTGCGGACCGCCGCCCAGGAGCTGGGCGCCTATGAATATCTGGTGAAGCCTTTCAATGCCAACCAGATCCAGTCGATCCTGGAAACGGCGCGCTCGATCCTCTCGTCTCCGACTGTGCTGGTGGTGGATGATTCCTCCACGGTGCGGAAAATCCTGACCCGGATGCTGTTCCAGATTGGGCAATCTTACGAGGTAGAAGAAGCGGAAGACGCCGAGACCGCGATCCGGATGGTGCGTGCCGGTGTGTTCGACACGGTCTTGCTCGATCTGACGATGCCGGGCCTTGGCGGGCTGACCGCCCTGCCGATGCTGAAAGCCGAAAACCCCAGCGCCAAAATTTACGTGGTGACCAGCAAGAGTGACACTGAAACCGTGAAGGCCTGCAAAGCCGCGGGCGCGGACGGATTCCTCATCAAACCGGTACATCCCGAGAAGTTGCAGAAGCTGCTGGCACAGAACAACGCCGCATAAGAGCCGGACCCGGGCTGCCGTGCTCTGCGCAAAAGACGTATTGAAATCACGTTCCTCTCTGTACTCTCCAGGACAGGTCATTGCGCTCAAGCGGCGAATGGCATTAAACGCTTAAAGGCATTGCGTGTTCTTGGGGAGGCTCACCAATGGAATATAAAGATCCACCGACACGGCGGTACAGCAAGGGCCAGACGATCTTCTCCGAAGGCGATGAGTCGCGGGAAGCCTTTATCCTGCGCAGCGGGTCGGTCGAGGTTTCGATCGGCAAGGGGCTGGACCGCAAGGTACTCGACATCATCACCGCCAATCAGATGTTCGGGGAGATGGGGCTGATCGGCAACACGGCGCGCACGGCCACGGTCAAATGTCTCGAAGACACGGTGGTGACGGTGGTCGAGCGGGAGATGATCGAAGTGAAGATCCGCGATATGGACCCCTATATCCGGTATCTCATGCAATCCCTGATCGACCGGTTGGCCCGGACGTCCAAGAAGATCGGCCGGAGCAGGCCGACGCTGCCCGGTCTGGATTAGAGGCCCGGGTGTGTGGAAGCTGCCGGGACGCTGAAAAGGATATGACATGAACAGGATCTGGCTGGAAGCCGCCGTCAACGGTCCCTGGACCCGGAAAAACCAGCCGGCCATTCCGGTCTCGCCGGAAGAGATCGCCGCCGACTGCATCGCCTGCGCGAAAGCGGGCGCGGCGATCGTGCATTTCCACCCCTATGACGTGGCAACCGGCCTGCAGGTCGATACCACCGATGCCTATGCCGAGGTGATCGAACGGGTCCGTGAGGTGGATGAGAATGTCATCATCTATGGCACCCTGCCGATGGCGGGCCTGCCGAACGTCTCCGGCGCGATGAGCCCGGCGCAGCGCTTCGCCCATGTGACGGGCCTGGCCGAGCGCGGTCTGATTGAATGGAGTGTCGTCGATCCCGGCAGCACCAACATCACCCACGATGCCTGGATCGCCGAGGGCCGGGAGGGCTTCACCTATTTCAACCCGGAAAGCCATGTCCGCTATGGTCTGGAACTGTGCGCGGCCAAGGGCCTGCACCCGAGCTACGCCATCTACGAGCCCGGCTTCATCCGCCAGGGCGCGGCCCTGCACCGCGCTTTCCCCGGCTGTCCGACCCCGCTTTACCGCTACATGTTCTCCGACCAATTGACCTTCAGCTTCCCGCCGGAACTCTACGCGCTGGAAGCCTACAATACGCTGCGCGAGGCGGAGGCGCCGGGCACCCCCTGGATGGTGGCAGGCCTCGCCGTCGATATCCGCCCGCTGATCGCCCCTGCTGTGGAGCGCGGCGGGCATGTCCGCGTCGGTCTGGAGGATCAGCCGTTCGGCGTCGAGACGACGAATGTCGCGCTGGTCGAAGAAGCGGCGCGATTGATTGAAGCAGCAGGCGGGACACTGGCCACGCCGGAAGATGTGCGGGCGAGGTTGCGGTAATATCCGATCACCCTCGGACGTCATCCCCAAGTCGTTTTCCCGGACCCCGATCCGGGACCTTGTGATCAGGGAGCTACGCCTTTGAAAGGTCCCGGATCGGGGTCCGGGAAAACGACGCCTGAATATAAGCTGCCGCGCCGTGCTTTCCCGCAGATCGGCGCGCTCGTATCCCTATCCGAACAAACTCATCCGCCGCATCACCCCGTCCCGCTTGATCAGCCAGTGCCGCAGTGCGCCGGCGATGTGCAGGCCGAGCAGCAGCATGACGGTCAGTGCCGCCAGTCCGTGCAGCCCGAACAGTATTTCCGACAGGGCCTTGTCCTTGCCGATCAGGCCGGGGAGGGTCGCATTGAAGAATTCCACCGGGTAGCCGCCCGCCGCGGTGGCGAGCCAGCCGAGGGCCGGGATCGCCAGCAGCACGGCGTAGAGCAGCAGGTGCACGCCTGACGAAAGCCGCCGTTCCGTGCTGGTCAGGGTGGCAACGGGGGCGGGAGCGCCGAGGCTTAGGCGCAGGATGACGCGCAGGATCATCAGGCCGAGGATCAGGACGCCGGCTGTTTTGTGATATTTGTAGAGGGCGTTCGTGACGGTCTCGCCGAACGCATTCATCAGCCCGTCGAAACCGAGCGTGAAGAAGAGAATGCCCGCGGCAAGCGCCAGCGCCACCAGCCCGGCGATGCTCCAGTGCAGCAATCTCTGGGTGAAGGAATAGCGGTCTTCCTGCATGGTGTGCTCCTTGGCTGGAAGGAGCGCGCTGCCATCAAAGCCGCGCGGCGCTCTTCTTCCTGGCTGTCTCTTCCAGTCATATTGACACAGGCCGTGGCTCTAGGAATCAAGGAAATTCAAGGCTCGCCGGTGATCGCAAACGGAAAAGGGCGATCATACGGATCGCCCTTTACTCGGAAGGTGTTTGTCAAATCAGGCCCGGCCGGGTCAGCTGGCTCCGTTTTTGCCCTGGTTCGACCGTTGGTTCTGATAATCTTCCTGGGCGCTGCGGATCTGCTTGATCTTGTCCTGCACGTCGCAGTCATTCTTGATCGCCGTCTGTTCGATGGCGTCGAATTCCCCCTTGAGACGGGAAAGTTCGGCCGCACCGGCGCCATCACCATCGATGAACAGCAGGATCGGCAGAAAGATTATCGCGCCCGCTGCCGTGGCAACCACGTCTTCGTCAGCTTCCTTGTCCTGAACTTTCGCCGCTTCGATCAGACGCACGCTCAGTCGGTCGAGTTCGTTCCCGAGCTGGGTGCAGGTATGGTTTTGATACTGAATCGGCGAAACATAGGCCGCCTTGATGTCATCGGAATTAGACGCGCAAGCGGAAAGGGCGGCCGCGCAAACGGTCGCGATCAGGAGTTTTTTCATGTGAGAAATTCACCTCAGAGGAATAAGCAGAACTTTTGATTGCTGTTTGTCAGCTGTTTGTATTCTGTGTCTAAAACGCGAATTTATATGGTGCAACTCATAATTATCGATTTTCTCGCTAAATTCTATCGAAGTTCCATGCTTTCGCGCGATCGGGCCTGTTGTCTATTCGAGGCTTTCATCCGCCGCTCATTCCTCTAGGCTTTCCGGACATACGAACGACAGACAGCAAGAGCGCGAACGCGCCTGCCGGGAGGAACGTCATGTGTGGTTTCGTCTGTCTCTGGAATGCCGGAGATGAATCCCTCGCCAACCGGATGATCGGGAAGATCGCGCATCGGGGGCCGGATGCCGTCGAGGTGGCGCGCCTGCCGGGAACACAGACCGTGATGGCGCATTGCCGGTTGTCGATCATCGGGACGGAGGACGGGCAGCAGCCGATCCACCAGACGGACGATCTGCTGGTGGCG